>CASFUI010000273.1 GCA_949297565.1 uncultured Eubacteriales bacterium | reverse complement strand
TTCAGGATACATGTGAGGTTACGGGTTACCCTGAGGAGTATCTTGAGACAAAGAGAAGTGAGTACGAGCAGTCAATTAAGTTCTATTCTCTGATGCAGGATAAGACAGTTGACGAGTATTGCCGTGATACATTCGGAATAAGTTTTGATGAATATGTAAAGAAAGCTGTTGCTCAGGAGATGATTTTGCAGGCGATAGCGGAGAAAGAGGGCATAGTCATAAAGGAATATGATTATAAGGCAAATCTTGAAGGCTTCGCCCAGGAGAGGGGATATTCAAGCAAAGACAGCTTTGTTGAAAAATACGGAAAAGATAAAATTGTCAAGAGCATGATTATTGAGAAAGCCCAGGATATAGTAGTACAGAATGCTTCATATAATTAGAATATAAAAAGCGTGATGAATATTAGTATAATTTATATTAATAAAATTCCGCCGCTCATGGAAATTATTTCCTGTGCGGCGGATTTTTTCAGTGTGTTCCGGTTGAGCCAAATCCTCCGTCCCCTCGCACGGATTCTTTAAGGCTGTCTGTCTCGATAAATTCTGCGGTTATGTAAGGCGTTAACACAAGCTGGGCGATGCGCTCGCCCTTTGAGACAGTTAGGGCGTTCTTTGAATGATTAAAAAGAGCAACCATTATCTCGCCGCGGTAGTCGGAATCAATTACGCCAACCTTGTTTGCGGGTGCAACTCCTTTTTTGCATGCCATGCCGCTGCGAGCATACACAAGACCAACAAGACCGTCAGGAATTTCAAGAGCGATTCCTGTATGAATAAACTGTGTTTCACCGGGTTTAATCTCAACAGTCTCGTCCATACATGCATATAAATCTGCGCCCGCTGCGAATTCTGTACCGTATGTCGGTATAACTGCGTCGGGTCTTAACTTCTTTAAGTTTACTTTGTATTTCATATTTGACCTCATTTCTGCGCTGCCTTGTGCGCGTTCCGGGTTTGCGGCGGCAGCGCGGACACAAACCTGTTGTGTGATAGAATGTTTATATCATGTCAGCCTGGCATCTGGTTTTGGTCTCAGCCGGTTTAATGAGAGAAATCCGGCTATTCGCTGAAATCATACAGTACAATTTTATTTTCTCTAAGAGACTCCTGTACCAGAATAGTGCGCTGGTTTTCGGAGCCTTTAAATTTGAGATTTAAGTTTTTTAATTCTTCGACAAATCTTCCGTCTACCAATACATCTATATATGACAGCAGTTCTCTTGTCTCCTTCCAGACAGGACACATTTTTTCGAGAATTTCGCTGTCAAATAAAAATCCGGTAAAGCACCAGATATCCTTATCAGGATATTGTTCACGCACCTGTCTCAGCAGCGGCAGAAGCGCTTTCTGGTTGTCGTATTCAAAAGGTTCTCCGCCGAGCAGTGTAAGACCCTGAATGTAGTCAGGGGCAAGAGAGTTGAGAATATCATCTATTGTATTCTGTGTAAACGGCTTGCCATAATTAAAATCCCACGCTATCTCGTTAAAGCAGCCCTTGCATCTGTGATTGCAGCCGCTTACAAAAAGAGAAGTCCGAACCCCCGGACCGTTGGCAATATCACAGTATTTAATTTCTGCATAATTCATAACAATCCCCGTTCTGAAGCGGTTTACGCGTAAGGAACGCGAAGACAAATTCGCGAAGGCGATTATTTTTCTGCGATAAGAGCTGTTTGTGCCGCTTCGTCACAAACAGCCGTTCAAAGCTTTGGGTTAAGTCTGATTCCCAATTAAAAATTATTATATCAGAAAAGCTTCATGTTGTGTGGATTGTTTTATATGTGTGCAATTTTTATGTAAAATTAGAGATAGACACCTATTGTTCAGTGGAAAAGTACTGAATTAGTGTTATAATAAATGCATAAAATACAGAAAGGAAAATCACAGCTATGGTAGAAATTTATTTTGACAAGCTTTACAGATACCCGAGAATTGCTGAGCCGTGCAGCATTGCTATTCCGGTCAGGGAGGGAGAACTTAAAAACGCGGAAAACGTCTGCGTTACACAGGACGGAAAAGCTCTTCCGGTACAGGCAAAGGTCACATCAAGACATGCCGATGGCTCGGTCAGATACTTGTTTGTGCGTTTTATGGCTGATTTGCCGGCAAATAAAGGGACCAGTGTTTTTTGTGATTTTGACGGAAAAGACAGGAGCAGCGAAAGGGGCGTGCTGATAAACGAGACTTCCGGTGGTATAGAGGTTGATACCGGAAGCATTAAATTTTCTGTTGAGAATAACAGCAGCGGTATTTTCAAGCAGATTGACGACGGTAACAAGCATTACACCGCGGAAAATTTTGAGGGACCGTACCTTAAGGACCAGGATGGCAATAATTATGCGGTCTCAATAGGGCAGTGGAGAGTTGTAGAGTCCGGACAGGTTTGTGCTGTTATAGAGGCGAAGGGCAGCAATATCCTGAATTGCTGCAAAGAAAACGGGAAGCATATTGATTTTGAGGTGCGTATAACGGCATATGCGGGAAAGCCGTGGATTGAGGTCGCTTACAGAATTATAAATACAAGTATGGAGGAGCTGAAAATAGCTTCGCTTGTTTTTTATGCAAAGGCAGCTTCAGACAGCATTATTGACGCTCATATGAGGACTATGAATTTTGAAGAAAAACCTGATTCTACAGGCTGCGGTGATGCCATGACGGACAATACGGACAGCACAGGACCGGTATTTCACACAAGAGGTACCCATGAGCTTGATTTGTTTGACGAGAAGGCTCCGGTATCAGGCGTGAGAACTCTTGTGGGAAGCTCAAATTATAAAACGGATTTTTATATAGGAAGAGACGGCGAGGAGGTCAGCCGCTATATTGATGATACTATGCTGCTTAAGGAGGCAAATGAACACTATGCCGAGGTGCTCTATGGAACATTTATGGCAGACCGCACCGACAGCGAGGGAGGTCTTTGCATAACAGTCTTTCAGGCACAGCAGAACTATCCTAAGGCGGTCAAGTCTGAGAAGAATGGAATAGCTGTCATGTTGGTGCCTGAGGGTATAGGAAATGTAGTAATGCAGTCAGGAATGGCAAGAGAACAGAGATTTTTAATGCATTTTCACCCGGCTGAAGAGACTATATTAGAGCTTGACAACAGAAGTCTTATATATCAGATGCCTGACAGACCTTTTATTGACCCTGATGTATTCAGAAAGTCGGGAGTAATGATGGATGTATTTCCTGAAAAGCTCAACGATGACGTGGAGATTGCTCTTATAGGAAGGGCGGATTCTCACGCGAGATGCTACGGTATGCTTAACTGGGGAGATTCATGGGATCCGAATTATACTCAGCAGGGCCGCGGAAATGGAAAAACGGTGTGGAGCAATAATGAGTATGATTATCCTCACTCATGCGCGCTTCAGTATGCCAGAACAGGAATAAGGAGATTCCTTGATTATCTGATTGTTTCGGCGCAGCACTGGATGGATGTTGACGTATGCCATTACAGTGATAATCCGCTGAGAATCGGAGGTCAGTGGGAGCATACTGCAGGGCACTGCATGAATGGTATTATGGTTTGCTCTCATGAATGGGTTGAGGGACTTCTCGACTATTATCATTTTACAGGTGATGAGCGCGGTCTTGAGACGGCTCTGGGAATAGGAGATAATATTCTGAGACTTCTTGACACGCCTATGTACGCAAAGCCGGGAGAGGCGAATGCGAGAGAGACAGGCTGGGCTCTCAGGGCGCTCACAGCTCTTTATGTGGAAACACATGACAATAAGTGGACTGTAAAGTGTGAGTGGATTATTGACAGCTTCAAGAAATGGGAGGAGGAATACGGCTACTGGCTTGCGCCTTACACGGACAATACAGCGATACGTGTAGGATTTATGATTTCAGTTGCAGTCGGAAGCGTGATGCGCTATTACAGAGTATTTCCGAGACAGGATATTAAGGATATGATTATAAGGGCGGTTGACGACCTTATTGAAAACTGTATGCTTGGGTGCGGACTTTTCTATTATAAGGAGCTTCCTAGCCTTCAGCGTCTTGGCAATAATACGCTGCTTCTCGAATCTCTTGCGATTGCGTATGAACTGACAGGTGATGCGAAATACCTTGAGCCGGGACTCAAGACATTTAAGAGGGCTATTGACAGCAAGACCGCGTCAACAAACGGCGTCAAAAGAATTGCGGATGATGCTGTTATATGCGCCGGTGACAGCCCTAAGGGCTTTGCGCAGAGCTTTATTCCGCTTATTACATACTACAAGGCGCTCTCAGAAAACAATATGTATTGAGATGTACAGCCGTGCAGAAAAAACAAAGCGTCAGCTGGAGATTTCTGCATGGCTGAATTTTTGCGTACTGGCGTATATATGCTTATATACTGTTTTGACAAACATTAATAATTGTATTATATATATACATATATAAATATGCAGTTATAGTATGGAATGGAGGATTGAAATAATGAGAATAGGTATAAGGGCACATGATGTTAAATATGCACCTCTTGAGGAGCTGATTCCTAATATACACAATCAGGGATTTCACTGCATGCACATAGCGTTAAGCAAGTCAATCAAGGAGTTTAAGCCGGAGATAAGCACGATGACGCCGGGACTTGCGATGTATATGAAAGAGCTCTGCGCGGAGAATAAAGTAGATGTTGCGGTACTTGGATGCTATCTCAATCTCTGCAATCCTAATCCGGAGCAGCACAAAAAAATAGTTGAAAAATATAAAGCTCACATAAGATTTGCAAGCATTCTCGGGTGCGGAGTGGTAGGAACAGAGACTGGAGCGGTCAACGAGGAATATAAGTATGAGCCGGCAAACCATTCGGAGGAGGCGCTTGAGACATTCATTGAAAATCTCAGGCCTATCGTAAAGTATGCCGAGCAGTTCGGCGTTATTTTTGCTATCGAGCCTGTCTGGAAGCATATTGTGTATACGGTTGAGCGCGCGAGAAAGGTACTGGATGCGATAGATTCTCCGAATTTACAGATTATTTTTGACCCGGTTAATCTTCTCTGTGTGGAAAATCTTCCTCAGCAGGATGAGATTATCGAGAAAGCTTTTGATTTGCTGGGCGATGATATAGCAGTAGTACACTGCAAGGACTATGTCGTTGATGGAAATGAACTCAAGTCGATAGCGGCGGGAACGGGGAGTCTTAACTATCCTCTTCTCTTGAAGAAAATTAAGCAGTATAAGCCTTACGTGCACTGTACGCTCGAAAATACAGTGCCTGAGAATGCTGTTGCAACAAGAGAATTTATGGAGAGAACTTACGCGGAAGTATGAAACTGATATATCATTATATGAAACCTTTCTTTCCGAGAATGGTACTGGGTTTTGTGATTAAGTTCATGGGAACAGTAATGGATTTGCTGCTTCCGTGGATTCTCGCCTATATTATTGATGAGATTGTTCCTCATTCTGATATTGTCATGGTGTTTATATGGGGCGGTGTTATGCTTTTGTGCGCGGTTATTGCCGTGCTTGGAAATATTATTGCAAACCGTATGGCTTCGGCGGTATCAAGCGATTCTATAAGGTGGTTGAGAAATGATGTATTTTCTGCGATTATGGATTTGTCGTGCAGGCAGGTGGATGAATTATCACAGAGCACGCTTATATCAAGAATGACAAGCGACACTTACAATGTCCACCAGATAATGGGCTCTATGCAGAGGCTGGGCGTGCGCGCGCCTATTCTTCTGATTGGAGGAATTGCGGTTACGATGACGCTTGACCCTGTTCTTTCGTTTATTCTTGTGTGTACTCTGCCTTTTCTGGCGGTTGTTGTTTTTTACGTCGCGAAGAATGGTATTCCGCTTTACAACGAGCACCAGAAGGCGAGCGATTTGATGATAGGAAGAGTACGTGAGAGCATTTCGGGTATTCGTGTAATCAAAGCGCTGTCGAAGGGCGATTATGAGCGCGAGCGGTTTGAGAATATTAACAGCATGGTTGTGGACAAAGAAAAAAAGGCCGGTATTACTATGGCTCTCACAAGTCCCGTTATGAATTTTCTGCTCAATATGGGCTGGGTAGCTATAATTATTGTGGGTGCGGTGCGTGTAAACGCAGGACTTACTGCCCCCGGAAAGATTATAGCGTTTCTTACGTATTTTACTATTATCTTAAACGCCATGCTTTCTATTACCCGTCTTTTTGTAATGTTTTCGAGGGCGGGTTCATCTGCGGCGAGAATTGAGGAGATTCTGGAGGCGCAGCCTGAAATCTTAAAGCAGCCTGAGAATGACAAAGCTTCAGGATCGTCGGATTTGCCGTATATCGTATTTGATGATGTGAGCTTTTCATACAACGGAAGAGTGAATAACATAAGCAATATCTCGTTTTCTTTAGATAAGGGTCAGAGACTTGGTATTATAGGAGCTACCGGCTCGGGTAAATCCACAATTATAAATTTGCTGATGCGTTTTTATGACGCCTCTTCGGGAAATATTTATATAGACGGCAGAGATGTGCGTTCATATGATGTGGGAGAGCTTCGTGAGCTTTTCGGAGTGGTATTTCAAAACGACATGCTTTTTGAGGATACAGTGCTTGAAAATATAAAGCTTGACAGACAGATTTCAGATGAAGGGGTCGAAAAAGCCGCGGAAACGGCAAAAATTGATGCTCACATCAGGCGTATGGAGGAAGGATACAACTCTTATCTGGCGATAAGAGGAAATAATCTGAGCGGAGGTCAGAAACAGAGAATGCTAATTGCCAGGGCGGTTGCAGGTAATCCGAGCATACTTGTGCTTGACGATTCTTCCAGCGCGCTCGACTATAAAACTGACGCGGGTATAAGAAAAAATATACGAAAGCTCGGAGAGGACATTACAACAATTATAGTTGCGCAGCGTGTAAGCTCCGTTATGGACTGTGACAAGATTCTGGTCATTGACGAGGGAAAAATTGCGGGAGCGGGAAGCCATGATGAGCTTATGAAAAGCTGCAGAATATATGAGAGAATAAGCAGGCTTCAGCAGGGGATTAGCTGAAGGCTTTAAATTGCTTTCAACTGTTTATAATAAATTAAATTATCGTGGAGATGAATATGCCTAAAACAGGAGCAGATATGTTCCGCATGGGCCCCAAAATATCAAAGGGAACGGATGCGGATGAAATTTATAAAAACAGCAGAAGTATAAATAAAAAGGGAACGATTTTGAGGCTCTCAAAGTATCTTATGCGGTATAAGGGGCTTTTGATTTTAGCGCTCTTTTTATCTGTATGCAGCAATGTGTTCTCGCTTATAGGACCGAAGCTTTCCGGACTTGCGATTGACGCCATTGCCGGAACAGGCGAGGTGGACTTTCCGAAGGTATTTTATTACTGCGGCTGGATGGCTCTGTTTTATATTGCCTCGTCCCTTATGGCGTATATTTTGTCGGTGCTTATGATACACATCACTCAGAAATGCGTGCATCAGATGAGAAAGGATGTGTACGACAGTCTTATGAGCCTTCCTGTGTCTTATTTTGATATGCATCAGACAGGGGAGATACTCAGCAGGATGTCGTATGATATTGACACTGTAAATACCTCTCTCTCAACGGATTTGGTGCAGATTCTCACAAGTGTCATAACGGTTGTGGGCTCATTTGTGATGATGCTTTCCATCTCTACAAAGCTTATTCTTGTGTTTGTATTTACAATACCGCTATCATTTTTTATCACAAGATTTATTACGGGAAAGACAAGACCGCTGTTTCGTGAGCGCTCGGCGTCGCTGGGAAGACTTAACGGTTTTGTCGAGGAGATGATTGGAGGACACAAGACGCTATCTGCGTATCACCAGGAAAAAAATACAGTTGAAAAATTTAAAGAAAAGAATGACGATGCGGTTAAGTGCTACTATAATGCCGAGTATTTCGGAAGCATGACGGGACCCTGTGTGAATTTCATAAATAATCTCTCGCTTGTATGTATAACGGTTTTTGGGGCGATTTTATTTATACAGTCAAAAATTTCGATAGGAAATATTTCATCGTTTGTGCTGTATTCAAGAAAATTTTCAGGGCCGATAAATGAGGCGGCAAATGTCTTTAACGAGTTTCAGTCGGCGCTTGCGGCTGCTGAAAGGGTTTTCAGGCTTATTGACGAGCCGAGGGAGCCCAAGGACGCGCCGGATGCAGTTCCTCTCGTAAATGCGCGCGGAAATGTTGAATTTCGCAATGTCAGCTTCGGCTATTTAAAAGATAAGCCGGTGCTTAAAAATTTAAGCCTTGAAGCAAAGCCGGGGCAGGTTATAGCGATAGTCGGAGAGACGGGAGCTGGCAAGACAACGATAATAAATCTTTTGATGAGATTTTATGATATTGACAGCGGAAGCATCTTTATTGACGGAAGAAATTACAGAGACTATAAGCTTGCGGATCTGAGGAAGTCTTTTGCAATGGTGCTTCAGGATACATGGCTGTTTAACGGAACGGTGTACGAAAATATTGCCTACGGAAGTGATAATGTTACGCGTGAACAGGTTATAGAGGCGGCAAAGGCGGCAAAAATACACACGCTGATTGAGAGTCTCCCGGACGGCTACGATACGGTGCTCACAGAGGAGGGAACAAATATTTCAAAGGGTCAGAAACAGCTTCTCACAATCGCCAGGGCAATGCTTTTGGATGCCCGGATGCTTATTCTTGACGAGGCAACGTCTAATGTCGATATTATGACGGAGGCCGATATTTCGGATGCTATGGTGGGGCTGATGAAAAATAAGACCTGCTTTGTTATAGCGCACAGACTGTCCACAATTCAGAATGCGGACATAATTCTTGTCGTTAAGGACGGAAATATTGTTGAGCAGGGCACTCACAAGGAGCTTTTGGACAAAAAACAGGTATATTATAATATGTACAGCGCACAATTTTCATAGTATGTATATAATTTTATTCACAAAAACATATGGCAAATTAATTTTATAAATTTGCGTTTGCAAAAGTTTTCTGAATACTTGTATTTTTGGCTGATAGACTTTATAATTAATACTAAAAACAATATGATAACACTATTGGTGCTTAGGATGACGCGGAGGTGAGAGTATGCCGGAAAAGATTGTACTGGAACAGGATAATAATATCAAGACAAACGAGGTTGAGAGACCTGTGGACACCCCTGCTGATTTTACAAGTCCGGAGGTGCTTTATCAGGATTTGATAAATGAGATTAAAAAATATCACCCGTCATCGGATTTATCTGAAATAGAGAAAGCGTATAAGGTTGCAAGCGCTGCTCATGAAGGTCAGAAGAGAAAATCGGGTGAGCCTTATATAATTCATCCTCTCTGTGTGGCTATTATTCTGGCGGAGCTGGAGCTTGACAAGGAGACGATTATAGCCGGACTTCTGCATGACGTTGTTGAGGATACTGTTATGTCGAGCGAGGATGTTGCAAAGGAGTTTGGCGCGGAGGTTGCGCTTCTCGTTGACGGTGTTACCAAGCTGACACAGTTGAATTATCAGCATGATAAGATAGAAGTTCAGGCGGAAAATCTGCGCAAGATGTTTCTTGCCATGGCAAAGGATATTCGTGTAATTATGATTAAGCTTGCCGACCGCCTTCATAACATGAGGACGATGCAGTATCAGTCGCCTGCAAAGCAGATTGAGAAGTCTCGTGAGACAATGGAGATATATGCGCCTATTGCCCATCGTCTCGGTATTTCAAAGATTAAGGTTGAGCTTGATGACCTGTCTATGAAATATCTTATGCCGGATGTGTATAACGACCTTGTTGAGCAGGTCAATTTAAACAGGCCGGGAAGAGAGGCATTTATAAAAAGTATTATAAAAGAAGTCGGAATGCATATAAGCAACGCGGGTATTGAGGCGGAAATTGACGGCCGCGTAAAGCACTTCTTTTCTATTTACAGAAAAATGGTCAATCAGAATAAGACGCTTGACCAGATTTATGATATATTTGCGGTCAGAATAAAGGTTGATACGGTGAAGGACTGCTATGCGGCTCTCGGCGTAATTCATGAAATGTATAAGCCGATACCGGGGCGTTTCAAGGATTATATTGCCATGCCTAAGCCTAATATGTATCAGTCGCTTCACACCACGCTTATCGCTTCTAACGGGCAGCCTTTTGAGGTGCAGATTCGTACTTATGAGATGCACAGAACAGCGGAG
>CASFUI010000272.1 GCA_949297565.1 uncultured Eubacteriales bacterium | reverse complement strand
TTTTACCCGGCGCATCTGCTGGTTTTGTGGTGCGTCTGCATGCTGCTCGGAATTGTCAGCTGAAATGAAATCCGGGCGGTTAGTTAAATACGATGTCAAACATTTGCTTAAGACGAAGCTCATATGTGTGATTTTCCTCTATTCGTCCCAGTCCGTTGGCTGCAATCTGGCAGCGTTCCTTTTCATGGCTTAAATAGTAGGCGCATTTGTTGAGCAGGTCGTCTCTGGACTCAAACAAGACGAGATCCTCGCCGGGCACGAAGAAGTCATAGAAATCTGCCTGATAGTTGGATAAAAGAAAGCCGCCGCAGCCCATTATATCCATAGCGCGCAGCGGTATACCAGAGCGTATTGAGCGCAGAGTGATATTCAGGTTGATTTTGCTCTGTGAAAATATATACGGCATATGATCATAGTAGTCGACTGGACCGCAGTTTTTTACCTTTGGAAGCTCAGGCGTGGGGTTTTGGGTGTAAAGGTGCGTGCTGAAACGCTCTGAAACTGCATTAAGCAGGTCTTTTCGCTCAAGCTCCGCAAGTTTTCTTGCAATAAAGTAATATGCATACAGATAAGAGACGGTTTCGACACCGTCTTTGTTAGGCTCCAGCGGAACGCTTTTTTTAAGCTCGTCAATTATATTCGGAGTCAGCAGTTCTTCTATAAAGTAATAGCCGTACACCTTAAGCTGCGCCTGCATAATCGCATCGAGATAGCCGGTGACGTACGGAGGCAAATTCTTAAAGCGGTCGAAGAGATTGTGCTTTTCGTTATACATGGAGCCTACAAAAGCGACTTCAGCCGAAAAATCCGGTATGTGCGCTTCAGCCGCGCCGGTTGTTTCATTGACAGATAGCTGTCTTTTTATTCTCTCGGTGTTGACGGCGAGCGGCGCGTAGTACACTGTGCTGATGCCCTGATTTTTCAGCTCAAGATACAGTGTCTTGTCAAAAATAAAGATATAGTTGCAGGGATTGATAATCGTATACGAATACAGGGAGACAAGCGGACTATCGTAAATAAACGCGATGTAAGGCAGATTGTGTCTGCGGCAGCAGTTTGAAACCACAGGACTGTAATTGAACGTGAATACACAGTCGTACCGCTCTGTCAGCGCGTCCTCAAAAAGGCTGTCAAATTCCGTGCTCTTCCGCTCTCTTACAAGCTGAGTGCTTATGAGGCGGTGGGAAACGCTAAGCTTGTCCAAAGCCTCGCACACATCTTCAATCCCGAAATTTTTCCATTCAAAAATTAAAACTTTCACTTTTTCCCCTTTTCTGTCTTTTTTCTAAATCAAAATAATGATATAGTTAATATATAATTAAAATGCAGATTATTAATTGCATATATTCTGTGAAGCACCGGCTTTATTCCGGGAAAGCCAAATCAAGCATCTGCATCAGCCTGCGGTCATATGTGTGAAGCCGTTTTACTGTTTCATTGCCGTGGCGGGCAATTTTGGCGCGCTCATCCTCATGCGAGAGATAGTAAGCGCAAAGCTCCTTTAGATTTTCAAGACTGTCGTAGACTACAAGGTCTTTTCCGATTTCAAAGAAGTCAGGTATTTCGGCTTGATAGTTGGTTATCAGAAAACCGCCTGCGGCAAGCACGTCAAATATGCGAAGGGATAGCCCGGAGCGTATTGATTTGGCTGTAATGTTCAAATTGATTTTGCTTCGGTTAAAAATGACAGGCATTTCCTCAAGAGATTTCGCAAAGCCGCGGTTATGTATGTGCGGCATTGAAGAGGTGTCGCTGCCTGTATAAATATCGACGTTAAATGACTCAGACAGCATTTTAAGAGCTCGAAGCCTCTCCTGCTCGGCAACCTTGACGCTTATATACTGCTGAGCGACAAGCGCGCGGTAATTCTCACGGTATCCGTAAGGAAACCTATACGAGCCGGGGGTGGCTTCAAGAAAGCGCATTGCAAAATCTTCAGTGATTAACTCTTCTATGAAATTATAGCCGTATACCTTTAGCTGTGCTTCTATTATGCCGTCGGCGAAGCCTCTGTCATAATCGTTTAAGCGGCTTCTGTTGAAAGGACATTTTTCGGCGTAGGTAGAGCCTATAAAGGATATATCGCTTGAAAATTCCAAAAGCTTTGACTGGGGAGCCGAGTTTATTACTTCTTCGATACGCTCAGTGTTTGCCGCCAGCGGCATATGAAAAATATGCCCCGGATTTTGAGGCGAAAATTCTTCAAACAGAGCCCGGTCAAATAAAAAAATGCGGTTACAGTCGTTTGCGAGCGCGTTTGAATAAAGCTCAAGCACAGGACTGTCCACGATAAGACAGAGATATTTAAGCCTGACAATCCGGCATAGATCAGAGAGCCACGGGAAAAAATTGACGGTAAACACGAATGAAAATCCGCCGTCAACCAGCTTTCCCGACACGGCGTTTACACACTGGGACGGTGTAAGGGATTTATTGTGTATCTCGATAGTTTCTTCTTCTACGGTGAAGCCTATTCGCCTGAATGTATCTATTATATCGGGCTCGCATATACTTCCGTAACGGTAAAAAAATATTTTCATGGTGTTTAATGTCTCCGATGAATTTGAATTATTAACATTTTATCAGAACAAAAAAGAAGTGGCAACCTTGGCAAAGTAACTTTAGCGGTTAAAGAGCGCGCGGAAATGAGGGATTGTATGATAATGGAGGAACTTAAGATTTTAAATGAATTTAACGCGTTTTCGGTCATTGTAAGGCTTCTGCTGGCCATTGTCCTGGGAGCTCTTCTGGGGATCGAGAGAGAGCGTAAGCAAAGACCTGCCGGAATAAGAACATATACGCTTGTGTGTCTCGGAGCGGCGCTTGCGGCTGTTACTAATGTGTATATATGCACATTGTACCCGGGGGCGGACCCGTCAAGAATACCGGCGCAGATTGTGAGCGGAATAGGTTTTCTTGGCGCCGGGACTATACTTGTCACCAAAGTGCACCAGGTCAAAGGGCTTACGACGGCAGCAGGCCTGTGGTGCTGCGCCGCTGTGGGGATAGCTGTCGGGGCGGGCTTTTATTATGGGGCTATTATAGCCGGGGTTATGGTTATAATAAGCCTTAGAGTGTTTTCTTATGTTGACAGAAACTTTATAAAATATAATAAATATATGAACTTTTATACAGAGTATAATTCAAAACGGTTTATAAGGGAGCTTATTTCTTTTGCCAAAAAGAGCGGGTATCAGGTGCTGGATCTGGAGATAACGAGGGATAGTGACAATACGTATTTTGCTACATTTCAGCTGAAGATTACTAATCCGGAGCTACGCACACTGGTGCTGGCGTCGGTGCAGGGACTTCCTGACTGCACTCTGGCGGAGGAGGTGTAAAATGATTTCCAGAATACTGTTTTTTCAGTGGAACGCATTTATGCAGAAGGGTATTGAGAGCGCGCTTGCGCGGCTGAATATCGAGTATGATGTGTTTTATTATATATTTAAAGACTGGGATAACGATGAGGAATTTAAGATAAAGTTTAGAAATAAACTTGTACAGAGCAGCTATGAGGCAGTGTTTTCGGTTAATTTCGCGCCGGTTATTTCAGAGGTGTGCGAAGAACTGGGACTTCCATATATTTCGTGGGTTTATGACGCGCCTCTTCATATAAGAAATACAGGCGCGCTTAAAAATTCCTGCAATACTGTTTTTTTCTTTGACAGAATGCAGACAGAGCGTTACAGGAAAGACGGAGTGAGCGCTTATCATATGCCGCTTGCGGCTGATGTGGAATCATTTTGCCCCGAGGGCGTTTTCGTCCGGCAAAAGCCGGAGGAGTACAGCTGTGATTTGTCGCTGGTCGGAAAGCTCTACCGCTCGGATTACGCATATCTGTGCACTCCTCTTGACGATTACTCGAGAGGTTACCTTGAGGGAGTTGTCGAGGCACAGAAATGTGTTTACGGGGGCTGTTTTATTGACGAGTGCCTTGACGATAAATTTCTTGCCCGGCTAAATTCACAGTATCTTGAAGCGTCAAAAGGAAAGTTCAGCGTATCACGCGAGGAGATGCGATATGCTGTCGGAACAGAAATTACAGGGCGTGAAAGATATATGGCTCTTGCGCTTCTGCAAAACAGGTGCAGTGTGAGGCTGTATTCTTCGGATTTGGATGAAAGGTTAGAAAATGTTGCGCAGCCGGGATATGTTGATTACTATACGCAGATGCCGAAGGTGTTCAGGACAAGCAAAGTTAATCTTAATATTTCGCTGAAGCTGATTGAGTCCGGAATTCCGCTTCGGGTGTTCGACGTGCTCGCGAGCGGAGGTTTTCTGATAACTAACTATCAGGCAGAGACAGCGGAGGTGTTTGAGCCGGGAAATGATTTGGTTGTATATGAAAATATGACGGATTTGGTTACAAAGGTTATGTGGTATCTGAAGCACGATGAAGAGAGGGAGCGCATAGCAAGAAACGGCTTTGACAAGGTGAAAAGGCTGTGCACGTTTGAAAAGCGGCTGGAGCAGATATTTGCAAAATCACCGGCTGATGCTATAATAATGTAGCAGGCGGGAGAAAGGGGCATGGACGGAATGCAGAAATATACATCTTTTTATAATTTTCTTGAGAGTACAGCGGAAAAATATAACGACAAAACTGCTGTTTTATATGATACCTTTGAGGTGAGCTACAGAAAGCTTTTTGAGGATTCGGTAAAAAAGGCTTTGCATCTGCAGCATTTTAACGGTGACAGAATTGCCGTGTACGGACCGGCGTCCTACAGGTGGATAGTCAATCTGTTTGGAACTGTTCTTGCAGGCAAGGATGCGGCTGTGGTTGATTTTTTTATTCCGCATGACATCCGCTTTAAAATGCTTGAAAAAATAGATGTTGATTACGTGCTTTGCTCGACAAACCAATATATTTTGTCAGATAATCAGGGAATTATAATTGAGGGCGCGGAGAATGATGATGTTGAAGGCCTTGAGTTTAAGCCTGATGCGGCGAAAGAGGGCAGAATTTTATTTTTTACGGCTACTCAGGACGAATGCGACAAGGCTGTTGTTTTAACGACAGAAAATATTTTAAGCGCAATTTTCAATATAAGCAGCCGGTGCAGGTGCGGCGAGAATGACAGAGTTCTCGCACAGATTGAGCTCAGCAATGTTTTCGGTTTTGTGTACAGTCTCATGTGGCCTCTGGGGACAGGCGCGTGCGTGTGTGTAGGCAGAGGGCTGAGGCATATAGATTCTGATACATATTATTATAATCCTACTATTTTGCCGGCTAATCCTTCGCTGGCAGAGTATTTAAAGAAGATAAAAGGCTTTAACAGCGGGCTGAGAAGCATAATCATCGGAGGCGCGCCGTGTCCGTATCATTTGTATGAAGCCCTGAGGGACAGAGATATTAACGTGTGTACGGTATACGGGAGCGCTGAGAGCACAGGCTGCATAGCTATTAATTATGCTGAGGACGGGGCGTATGAGCCGTTTGAGGACGGAACAATCACGCTTTCGGACGACGGTGAAATTCTTCTCAAGGGAAGCTGTGTCATGTCGGGATATGATAACGATAAGGCTGCAACGGACGGGAAGCTGAGGGACGGTTATCTGCATACCGGTGATTACGGGCGGTTAAACAGTACTAAACGTCTTGTGATAACTAAAAGAAATCCCAAAATTATCATTCTGCCTACGGGAGAGAATGTGTGCAGAAGGGTTATAAATGATGAGATTACAGCTATTAACGGAGTAGCGGAAAGCTATATTATGTATTATGGCGATAAGCTGACTGCAGTTATTGCTGCTATCGATAAAACGGCAAAAGCCGACAGATTTAAGAGAAAAATTGATAAATATAATGATAAAAAAGGTTATCGCTGGGAAATACAGCGCGTTGTCATGTGTGCTTCAAAGCTTCCCAGAAATGAGGACGGAAGTGTGGACGAGAAAGCACTTGAGATATTGATTGACGAGAGCGATTCCTGAAACAGGTGTTAAGAATGTCAGTCTTTTTGCCGATAAACCTACTAAGTGGAAAATTTGCGGTTATAAAAGAACTGCGAATAATTATAATGAACTAAGGAGAGTTATATCATGGAAGATTTACGTTCACAGCAGCTCGAAGCGCTTGAAGCAGCCGCTCCGTACTGCGAAAAGATAAGCAGAGCTATCGGCAATCTTATAGAGGAACTCAGTGGTAACAGACAGCAGGACACTGACGAATATATGACAAGCATTATAAACGGATTGAACTGGATTGTTGAAGTATATAACGGAACAAGAGACCTGGTTAATCAGAATGACAAGGTTATAGACAAGGATGCTGTCAATGACTGCGTGAAAGCGCTCAATGAGGCAAAGTCGGCATCTGATGACACAAAGATGGCTGAGGCGTTTAATGGACTTAGGGAGTTTGTTGACGATTTCAGAGCAGCGGCGCTGAAACTTACATCAGGTATGGTATAGAAGGGCGTCTTGGGACGTCTTTGCCGCAGTAGAAAAAAGAGTTCGCAAGCGAACTCTTTTTTTATATGTCATGATTATGTCTGATCGGCGGATTTCGCGATTTCAAATATCAGCAGTAGTCATTAAACATCATGCCGCTGTATGCTGACAGGTTATAAGGGTCAGTCACAGGGTGGTGAGGATTTTTGTAGGCTACTATTTTATTGTTTACATAGTTCATAGGATTTGTTGAAATATCCTCAGCCTTTCGCTGAAGCGCCTTTTTAAAATTGTTTAATTCTTTAAATACATTTCCGAGAGTACCTCTGTGGGCGGCGTCAATAACAGAAGAGCGGTCGACGCTTACCGAGCCGTCATCCTCAATGTGAAGCCCGTTATTGTTAAGGGTAGCTTTGTAGGTCTGGGATATCCTTGAAAACTCCTGCTTCAGACGGTCATTTCCCTCAAAAATTTTATGATTGTCGCTGGCTGTCACAGCTATGAGACTGTTATAGCCGGAAATTAATTCCTCGATGCTGTCCGCGATGGAATTATCGTCAGTGTTCAGGCTTATAGCAGCCGGTCCGTCGGGGGTTGTATTTTTGAGTGTTATCTTAAACGTGTTGTTAAGGATAAACTCGTTTGACGGGGAATACTGTTCCTTGCCGTTTACTGAATACAGCGCGTTTGAAGGGTAGCTGCTCACGCGGTCGAGCCCAAGTGTTTCCATAAGTTCCGGATTATCGGAGCGGATATTGAAAATTGTCGGCTTAATCGCGGTTATACCCGTCTGAGACGATGTGACCTGCGCGGCTGTATTTCCGAGACTGTCAGTGAGTATTTCACATGACACGCCTATATCGGAGCGGTTGATAAGTCTGGAAATTTTGTTCTGTATATCGCTGTTATTTTCGCTGTCAGATACATCAAACTCAAATTCGTATGTGAGATTGTTAATATTTAACTCAAATGTATATGTGCCCGGCTTTAACAGCCTTTGTTTAGGCTGCAAAAAATTGCCCGTGTTGACCTGCTGTGAGGCAAGCTGCTTTACATAAATATCAATAGAGTCTGTATCCGGAGTGCTGCTGTCGCCTATAAACTCGGCGCTGACGGCATCAGGTCTGCTTGACTGTGCGGATTTTTTAAATATCATCTCACCGCTGGCATCATCAGATAAGTCTTTTGTTATATAGCAAAGCTGACGCGCGTGTTCCTTTAAGTCAATGGCATACTTCTGCGCGGCCTCCGAAAAATCTATCTTATAAGTGGGAGCCTGACTGTTGGCTTTAAGGACACGAATGTATGAATCTTTTAGCTGTGTTCTGGTATGGGTATCATATTTAGAGTTGGTCTTACGCCCGTATTGCGACACATAATAACTGTATGCGCTGCTAATCATCAACAGTCACCTCCTTGTCTGTCAATAATATTCCGGTTTATTTAGAATATGGAAAATCCGTTTTCCTGTATAAGAATAGATAGATGTACTCTTATACATATATTATATATTAGAATTATTTTGGTGTCACTAACAAATTTTTTTTGTATTATAAAATATATATTTGTAGGAATACTGTTATATATTTCGGGAGTTAATGACAAAAACTTAACCTTAATAAAAAATTTTTTTCAGCTTAACCCGAAAGATGAGACTGGGTGTTGACTTTTTTCATATTATATTGTATTTTAAGAAAGCACATATTATATATTATAAAAAAGTGTTGACGCACTCTTTGTTACTGTGCTATATTAGACTGGCTATGGAAGCGGTCTTTTTTTTATGCCTGAAATTAAGACCAAAAATAAAAAATATAAGTGGAGGTGGAAGTTGTGCGCGTTAAGATCACATTGGCATGTACTGAGTGTAAACAGCGTAATTACAACATGACGAAGGATAAGAAAGCTCATCCGGACAGAATGGAAACCAAGAAGTATTGTAAATTCTGTAAGAAACACACAATGCACAAGGAAACCAGGTAATCGGTTGTCAGCGAGGAGAGAAGTTTATGAGCGAAGCTGAAAAAGTGAAAAAACCGGGTAAA
>CASFUI010000271.1 GCA_949297565.1 uncultured Eubacteriales bacterium | reverse complement strand
TCAGCTATCTGCTGAAGAAGCTCGAGTATCTGGCTCTGAACTGTAACATCGAGCGCCGTTGTCGGCTCATCTGCGATAATCAGCTTTGGATTGCATGAGAGCGCAATCGCAATTATAATTCTCTGTCTCATACCTCCTGAAAACTGAAACGGATACTGGTCAATTCTCTTTTCGGGACTTGGTATTCCGACCTTTTTCATAAGCTCAACGGCTCTCTCCCTTGCCTCTTTTTTGGAGCACTTCGTATGTCTCAAAATCTGTTCTTCAATCTGCGTTCCTACCTTTAATATAGGATTAAGGAAAGTCATCGGGTCCTGAAAAATCATTCCTATGTCATTTCCCCTTATTTCCTGCATCCGCTTCTCATATGCCTTTCTGTTGTTTATGTATTTTTCGCTTATCGGGGAAATCTCCTCGCCGTCAAACACGATGCTGCCTGATACAATTTTTCCGTTATCAGCCAACAGCCCCATGAGCGACAGCATTCCCACGCTCTTTCCCGAGCCGGACTCTCCGACAATGCCCAATATTTCTCCTTTTTCCAGACTGTAATTTACATTTCTTACCGCCTTGACAATTCCCTGTCCCGTCTTAAATTCCGTAGTAAGATTTTTTATTTCCAAGAGTTTCATAGGCCCGCCTCCTTATCTCTTTCCCTTAGGATTTAATGCTGAATTCAGACCTTCCCCGATAAAGTTCAGGCTGAATATCGTCACACATATTGCCGCAACCGGAAACAACATCTGATACGGAAATATCTCAAGATAAGTTCTCGCGTCCTGCGCCAGTGTTCCGAGACTTGCCATCGGAGCGGAAATACCGACTCCGACGAAGCTTAAGAACGCTTCCATGAAAATCGCCTGCGGTATCATCAGCGTGACCGTTACAATAATTGTTCCAAGTGAGTTGACAATCAGATGCTTAAAAAGTATCCTGCAGCTGCTTGCACCCAGCACAAAAGCAGCAAGAGCAAATTCCTGCTCCTTTAATGTGATAATCTGCGAGCGCACCATTCGCGCCATGGAAACCCAGCCCGCGACACATATGCCTATTATTATGCTTCGCACGTTTGAGCCGAAAATCAACATTATAAGTATTATGTACAGAAGCTCAGGAATGGAATAGAGTATATCCGTAAGCCTCATCATCCACATATCTACGCGTCCTCCCACATAACCCGCTATACCGCCGTAAATTATTCCTATAAGAGTATTTATTGCCGCAGTCACAATACCTACCATGAGACTTATTCTCGCTCCATAGAGAACTCTGGTAAAAAGATCCCTGCCGAAACGGTCAGTTCCAAACCAGTGAGCAGCGCTCGGTTTCTGATTCATAATCGATGTATCCATGCCGTCATATGAGTAAGGTGAGATCATAGGCCCGAAAATAGCCATCAGAGCTATGATAAGAAATACTACAAGAGCTGCCATTGCTCTTTTATTTTTTACAAATCTCTCGCATACATCCCTGAAAAAGCTCTTGCTCTCTATTGCAATAAACTCATCGTTTTTTTCGCTCGCGTCTATAGGTTCAAAATATTCTGATTTACTTAACATAGCCGATACCTCCTACTTTGAAAGCTTTATTCTAGGGTCAACAATCGCCGATATAATATCCACAATCAGATTGCACACAATAATCATCGCTCCTATAAAAATTGTCATTCCCATAATTATCGTGTAATCTCTGTTGGAAATGGCATTTACAAACTCCCGTCCGATGCCAGGAATAGCAAATACATTTTCGATGACGAAACTTCCCGTAAGGAGAAAAGCTATCATCGGTCCGGCAATAGTTATTACCGGAAGAATTGCGTTCTTTAAAATATGCTTAAATGTAATTGTGCTCTTCTTAAGTCCCTTTGCCTTTGCCATTACCACATAATCCTGATTCATCGCCTCGCTGTAGCTTGACTGTACCAGTCTTGAAATCTGAGAAATAGGATATGCCGACATTGCAATCACCGGAAGAACATAATGCTGTGGCGTTGAAAGACCTGTTGCCGGAAGCACTTTGAGATAAACGCCGAACACCAGCATCAACAGGATTGCAAATACAAAGTTGGGTATACTTACTCCCAGCGTTGTTCCCGTAAGCAGAATTCCTCTGACCCACTCCCTTTTGGTCGCTGCCATCCAGATACCCATAGCCACCCCGACAATAAGTGAAAATATAAACGCCGTAAGTCCGAGTGAAACTGTATTTGGAAGTCCCTGAGCTATTATCGTGTTTACCGAAACGCCGGTTTTTTTGTATGAGACTCCCAAATCCCCGTGAAGAAGATTTTTAATGTAAAGAATGTACTGCTGGTCAAGCGGTTTATCCAATCCGTATTTTGAATTAAGCTGAGCCTTAGCTGTGTCTGAAATATTGTCTGACGCAAAAGGATTTCCCGGCATCAGTCTTGTGAGATAAAACGTAATCGTAATCAGTACAAACAGAGTTATTACTCCTAACCCTAACCTCTTTAAAATATACTTCAGCATATAATTCTCCTCCTTTTCTCACTTTCCCTTTTTGTGCCTCATCGTAAACAAAAAGGCGCTGTTGTATTTACTCAACAGCGCCTTTGCTATACTTGATTTTCTCTTTTTCTTTTTTATTCAGTTGTAATATTCCTTTTATGTATATGAACGACACAAGCACCAAAGAACAGAAGTCCGATACGCTTGAGCTGTAAAGCACTCCGTCAAGCCCCATAAATCTCGGAAGTATAAGCAGCGCGGGGATTAAAAACAATCCGTTTCTGCTTATAGATATAAGCGTCGCCACCTTCGGTTTTCCTATTGCTGAGAAATACATTGATGCAAGCGTCTGAGAGCCCAGGAACAAAATCATAATTTTTGATTTTCTCATCGCCATAGCTCCGTATTCCGCAAGCTGCGTGTCTCCGCTGCTGAATATCGCAAACAGCACCTGAGGCACAAACATCATAAACAGCCATACTATCGTGCATATTCCAAACGCTATTGCCTGACCTATAAGAGCCGCATCTCTCGTTCTTTTGTACTGTTTTGCACCGTAGTTATAACTGATAATCGTCGAAATTGCGTTATTCATACCCAGAACTACCATTAACGCGATACTCTCTACGGTGCTTACCACTGATAAAGCCGATATTGCCAAATCTCCGCCTCCGGCTCCCATTTCCTTATCGCCGTATATCATGAGTGAATTGTTGGTAATCAGGTTATTGACAAGCCCAAACGCCTGAAACACAGCCGGCGCTATTCCAAGTCCGGCAATCTCAAGCATCTGTCTGAAACCTGTATTTTTCAGACCCGCCCACCTGAGAACGCCCTTCTTTCTTATAAAATACGAGGCGCTTGCCAGCGCTCCGACCACCTGGCTTATCGCTGTAGCTATTGCCGCCCCCTCAAGTCCTCCGTTAAATACAATGATAAATAATGCATCTAACCCGACGTTGAGGACAGCTCCTATCATCGAGACAACCATTGAATATTTTACATTTCCCTCCGCCCGGATTGCCCCTGCCAGGCCTAAATTTATTATCTGAAAGAACTGCCCAACTGCCACAATCCTCAGATACGAAACTGCCAGGTCATGAAGCGCCGAGCTTTTCCTCGCTCCGCACAGTGATATGAGCGGATCCGCAAACAGGAAAAAGAACACCGTTGTTATAAATGCAAGTATCGCACCCATCACAACAATATTTGTAAACGCCCTGTCAGCTTTCTCCTTTTCCTTTCTTCCCAATGACAGTGAAATTAGCGCGCCGCCGCCGACTGTAAGCAAAACTGTTATCGCTGAGGTGACATTATTCAGAGGAAACATAAGACCGATTGCTCCCAGAGCGTTTCTTCCGACGAACTGTCCGACAAATAATCTGTCAACTACATTATATAACGCCGTGGTTATATTTCCGCATATCGCCGGAATAGACATGGAAACAATCAGCGGAAATAATTTTTTTGTTCCCAGACCGCTGACGCGTTCATTTGCTTCCATTTAATCACCTCTCCTTGCTCTTTATTAAGATTTTGCTGTCTCACAGTAATTTCTTTCTGTAAGCTTCAGCCATTATCTTGTGTATCAAATTGTGTTGCTTTGCTTTTGTATGCGCTTATATTATACGTGTATAACCACATTGTCAATACCTGTTTTCTAATTTCATTAATAATTTTAGTATTTTATTGTTTTTCCTTAATAAAATTAAGTTGTTTTTGCCATTTTAGCGTCTTTGTTGAATCGGACATCATTTAGTTTTTAATTTTATAATCTCAACTTTTACTTCTTGACTTTTATACATGTATAATTTATACTCTTTTCTATCAAACATAAACAGGAGGTAAATGATTATGAAGGTTCAAGTACTTATATCAAAACCAAAGAGCAGCGACATAACGCTTGAGGACATGACGGAACGGTGGCACATGCTTGAATCCGTTCCCGGTACAGAATGCCACTTTTATATATATGACAAAAGTTTGTCTTCTGATGAGATAAGTGATATTATCGATGCTGACACTGAAGCCGTTATTGGCGTATATCTGAGAAAAAGCCTTATCACCGAAGAATTCTTCAAAAAACACCCTAAGCTTAAATATATGGCAGGGCTGGCTCACGGATATGAAGAGTTTGATGTGGAGCTCACTCACCGATACGGGGTCACTGTCACAAACACCGCTTACGGAGCAAGCACTATAGCAGAATTTGCCTTTGCGCTTCTTCTGGATATATGTCACAAAGTAGAGCTTCACAATACATATGTCAAAACTCACGACTGGGTAAATGACAAAGCTCCCAATTACATGTTCGGCTTAAGCGACCAGATTGAATTAAACGGCCTTACCTTCGGTATCATCGGTCTTGGCAAAATAGGCTACTGCGCAGCTAAGATAGCAAACGGCTTCGGAATGAAGGTCATTTCTTACAACCGCCACACCAAAAAAGGAGAAGAGTACGATTTTATTGAACAGGTTTCACTCCCTGAACTTCTCTCCCGTTCTGATGTTATCTCACTTCACACTCCTCTGACCGCCGAAACAAAAGAAATGATTAACAGGAATACAATCTCAGAAATGAAGGACGGCGTAATATTAATCAATACATCACGGGGCGGACTGATTGCTGAGCAGGATTTGGTAGACGCGTTAAATTCAGGAAAAATATATGCCGCAGGACTTGATGTAATAAGCGAAGAGCCTCCGAGGCATGACCTGGCAATTCTTCACTGTGATAACGCCACCATCACAGACCACATCGCCTATCTTCCGAAAACCTCAAGACTGCGCTCCGTAGCTGTCGCGATTTCCAATTTCAGGGCTTTTCTGGAAGGTCATCCCGTAAGCGTAATAAATCCATAACATAATATAATTGCGCGGCATATATTTAATTTTATATGACATTATTTGACATAATGACATTTTCAGTGTTATATTCGTATAAGTGATTAATAAAATCACAAAGGAGGGGATAACATGTCAAAAGGCGAAGATACCAAAAACAAAATTTTATATGCCGCGAGAGATTTGTTTTATGAATATGGTTTCTATAAAACAACAGCGAGAATGATTTCAGATAAAGCTAATACAAACCTGGGTCTGCTGAATTATTATTTTAAAAACAAAAATGAGATGGGGCGGATTATTTACTCAAGTATAAGAAGCAGCTTTGATGAGATGATAAAAGAGTTTTTTCCCGACATGGACGAATTAACTCTGTTTCTGTTTTCAAGCACTTTGGAATTATATCTGTGTATTACAAATGACAATTACGGCCGCTTCTTTCACGAATTTATAGCGGAGCCGAAAAACCGCCGCACAACGCAGCAGCATATACAAGATGTATTTTTCAGGTACTCACAAGCCTACGCTCAGTCGCCATTATACACTACTCTTGCAACGCTGAGTATTTCTGCAATTAAGCCGGTCGTTGTCGACTATGCGCTTACACATCCCGGTGAAATCGATACCGATACATATCTGCGCTACTATCTTGAACAGCAGCTCCATTTTCTGGGACATGACAAAAAAGAGGCGGACTCTTTCATCGAAAAAGTCCACCAGTATTTTATAAGTGTAGGGCCACGTTTTACGCCGGTCATGACGCCGCTGGTATAATTTAATGCCGGCGGCATTTTTTCGCGCGGTGTCAGACCTGCCAAATGGCACGCTTATGCGCTCTCGCTTTTCTTTGACTCATCGGCATTTTTTCTGATATAAATTGTCTCTATTCTGTGATTTGCGGCGGCTGAGACATGGAAATGAAGCCCGTAAGCGTCCACGTCATACACCACTCCGTCCTTAGGCACCTCCTGAAGCAGGCTGATTACAAGTCCCGCAGCCGTATCAAAATCCTCGTCATCGCCAAAAGCGGTATCCAATTCTTCCGAAAGCTCATTGATAGGCGTATTGCCCGATACCTTCCACATATTTGGACCCTGCTTTACAATATCAGGCTCCTCCTCAGGGTCAAACTCATCATAAATATTTCCGACAATCTCCTCAAGCAAATCCTCAAGTGTGACAATACCTTCCATTGTGCCGTACTCATCAATAATTACAGCTATATGCATTTTATTTTTCTGCATATCGGCAAACAACGTATCGGCATGTATTGTCTCAGGAACAAAATACGCAGTCCTCAAAATATCACGCACGCTGACTTTCTCGTTTTTTGACCTTGCCAGCAGAAAATCTCTCGCATACAAAATACCTATAATATTATCTCTGTTGTTTTCGTAGACGGGATATCTTGAAAGACCTGTCCTCTCGATAACAGCAAGAATGTCATCAGCGCTGTCCTCAACATCAATATCAATCACATCTGTCCTCTGCGTCATGACTCTGCGTACACTCAGGTCATCAAAGTCAAACACATTCTGTATCCATTCCTTTTCGTTTTCATCGATATTTCCTTTTTCCTCGCCGATGTCAACCATCATGCGGATTTCTTCCTCAGTTACATTTTCATCCTCAGCCTCGGTCTTTAAATGCATTATACGCAGCACTAAATTCGTAGAAAACGCGAGGAAGCGTATAATAGGGTTCATTACAAAGGCAATGCCCGAAACAACTCCGTATGCCATAGAAGACCACTCATAGGACTTCTGCATAGCAATTCTTTTCGGCACAAGCTCGCCGAATATAAGCGTAAAATAAGCAAGAATTATTGTGATAAGCACAATCGCAACCATGTTGAGCGCACTCTGCGATATAAGCGTAAAGCCCAAATCATAATAAATCCAGTTTACAAGATAACCTGAAAAGTTTTCCGCAGCCAGAGCACTTCCGAGATAACCGGCAAGCGTAATACCTATCTGTATAGTAGACAGGAAATTTGACGGCTCTCCCACCAGCTTTAAAAGCTTAGACGCGCGGCGGTCTCCCTCCTCCTCAAGCTTATGCAGCTTGGTCGCGTTAAGCGATACAACCGCCATTTCCGTACCTGCAAAAAACGCGTTAATCAATATTAATACAATCTGAAATATAATCTGTAAAATTACTGTACCCAATTTATTTCTCCAATCTACTTAATTTTATGTTTAACCGTACTGTTTTTCATGGTCTTAAGTGTATTTTTATACGCAAAAAGGCATAGCCTGTCGTATCGACATACAACAAGCTATACCTTATATATTTAAAATATAATATGTAGTTACAATTATTACAATCCGCGTCACTGTCCGCGTCGCTCATCGTGGTTTCCTTTCTTTTAAAAACATAAAATGTATATGACGTTATATTAGCATATAACTTTATATAATTCAACATCAAAATGAAAAATTTAATATATTTTATTTTTTTTAAAGTGTGGATAATTTATAAGTTTAGTGCTATTATAGTCGCATTCTATACTAATACACAAAATTACATATTTATGTAAATTCTGTGTAAAATATAGAAAATTATCTGCTTTCACGAAGGGAGTAAAAAATTGTAATGTTTACACTTTTAAAAAAACTGTCTCCCGCACGGATTATCGCATTGGGCTTTGCGCTTGTCATACTTGCCGGCTCATGGCTTCTGATGCTTCCATGCAGTGTAAAAGACGGGGTTGACCTGAACTACATCGACTCGCTTTATACATCGACAAGCGCAGTCTGTGTTACAGGCCTCATTGCGGTAGACGCAAAGGACACCTTCACCCCTCTTGGACAGTTTTTCCTCGCAATGCTAATCCAGATTGGAGGTCTTGGAGTCACCGCAGTAGGTGCGGGAATTATCGTCGCAATGGGCAAAAAAATAAATTTTAAGGGCCGTACCGTAATCCGTGAGGCCATGAATTTGAACTCCGGAAAGGGGCTCATACTTTTTGTCCGGGACATTTTTATCACAACACTGATTTTTGAGCTGGCTGGCGCAGCGCTGAGTTTCATTGTATTTGTGCAGGATTATCCGCCGCTTACCGCTGCCGGAATAAGCCTTTTCCACTCAGTTGCGGCATTCAACAATTCAGGTTTTGATATTTTGGGCAACTACCAGAATCTGATACCGTACCAGAGCAATGTGCTTCTCAATCTTGTTACATGCGCGCTGATTTTCTTCGGCGGAATAGGCTTTCTTGTAATACGTGAGCTCAGGATAAAACGCCTGCGCTGGCATAAACTGTCAATGCACTCGCGTGTTGTTATATCGATGAGTCTTTTCCTGATTGTAACAGGAACACTGCTGTTAAAGCTCACTGAAAATGTAACCTGGCTCGGAGCATTTTTCCACAGTGTGTCTGCAAGAACGGCAGGTTTTTCCACATATTCGCTCGGCAGCTTTACACAGCCGGGACTTTTTGTATTGATTATTCTCATGTTCATCGGAGCTTCTCCGGGCTCGACAGGAGGAGGTATCAAAACAAGTACCTTTTTTGTACTTATGCAGGGAATAAAATCCGCTGCCACCAATAAATCCGAGAAGGCTTTTCACTACGCTATACCGAAAAACGCCTTCCGCAAAGCCGCCGTTATAACATTAATCGGACTTGGCATTGTGATAACAGGAACATATATTATGCTTATACTTGAACCGCAGCTCAGACTTATAGACGCGCTGTTTGAAGTAACCAGCGCCTTCGGCACGGTAGGTCTGTCAACAGGTATTACACCCGGTCTTGGTGCTGCCAGCAAGCTGCTTTCAATTTTAATTATGTATATAGGACGACTTGGACCGCTCACTATCGCCACGCTTTGGTACTTTACAAAGAGTGAAAGAATTTCATATCCTGAAGGAAATATATCTATAGGTTAAAGTCACAGAACACACAGAAAGGGATTGTATTATGTTTGGAAAACAGAAAAACGGAAATATATCTTACGGAATTGTCGGAATAGGAAGATTTGGCTATGCTCTTGCCATTGAGCTGCTGAAGGCCGGAAACGACATTTTAGTTCTTGACCGCGATGAGGAAAAAGTATCCCTGCTTCGCGAGTACACCGAGAATGCGTTTGTGGTAAAAAATATGGACAGAAAAAGTCTTGAGGACACAGGAATACAAAACTGTGACGTAGCGATTGTGTGCATAGGCGAACAGCTTGACACCTCTATCCTCACAACCTTGAATCTTGTCTCAATGGGCATTCCCCATGTAATCTCAAAGGCGACAAGCGCTGAACACGGTGAAATTCTTGAAAAGCTCGGCGCAGAGGTTGTATATCCCGAGCGCGATATGGCAATCAGGCTTGCCAGCCGCCTTGAGACTTCAAGTATTATGGATTTCGTACAGCTCAGCGAGCAGATAAACGTCTCTAAAATCAAAATTCCCGAGGGCGCAGTAGGCAAAACCGTGCTGGATCTTAACCTCCGCTCACGCTTTAATCTCAACATTATTGCCATAGAAAAAAAGGGGACCGTAATTGACACCGTAGACCCTAACTATGTGTTCTGCAAGGGAGACGTGTTATACATCTGCGGAGGCCGCGACGGACTTTTACAGCTCACAGAATGGATTCAGAGGTCTTAACTTATATTCTGACGGAAGTTATGCCGTAAAACTCATTATATTGTAAGGGCGGGAGAACAGTCATTGGCTTAAGTTCTCCCGCCCTTACAATTCTGTTATTCATCTGTGGCTTTAAGAAGATTTTTCTCTATCTTTTCCATTGTGTTGTAAAACTTTTCAAGCTCGTCTTCAGATATTCCGCCGCAGATTATCTCATCTGCCCTTGTACAAATCTGCTTGACCTGTTCAGCCTTCTTCTCGCCCTCGTCAGTAAGCGATATAAGCCATGAGCGCCTGCAGTCAGGGTGACTTTCACGGACAATCAGACCAGCTTGCTCAAGCCTGTCAAGTGTTCTCGACATTGTAGTGACATCAAGCATACATATGTCAGCGAGCTCTCTCTGCGTCATAGCTCCATTAGCGAGCAGCTCCCGCAGTATCCTTGGCTGTCCCTGACCGACTGTCATCCCCAAATCAATAAACTGCGGCCTTAACAGCTTTCTCCTCAAAAGATCCACCTTTAAAATTATATTTCTTACCTCACTGTGTTCCATACTAATCCCCATTTCTGAGCGACTTATCGCGAAGAGGCGGTGAGAAATCCGCGCAGGCGGTTTCTCATCTGCAATCAGGGCTATTTGCTTTCGCTCAGAAACAAACAGCCGTACCGCATATACGCGCCCTACTCAAGCTCAAACTGCCCTGTGTACAGCTGGTAGTATCTGCCCTTTTGCTCAAGCAGTTCTTCATGGTCTCCACGCTCTATAATCTCTCCCTTCTCAAGTACCATAATCGCCTTAGAATTTCTAACGGTTGACAGCCTGTGAGCAATTACAAACACAGTCCTGCCCTCCATAATAGCATCCATGCCCTTCTCGATAAGTCTCTCCGTTCTCGTATCTACCGAGCTTGTAGCCTCATCGAGAATAAGCACCGGCGGCTTTGCAACCGCGGCTCTGGCAATGGCAAGGAGCTGCCTCTGCCCCTGCGAGAGATTGCTTCCGTCAGAGTAAAGCATCGTATCGTAACCGTCCGGAAGCCTTCTTATAAACGAGTCGGCATTTGCGATGACGGCGGCCTCTCTGACCTCCTCATCAGTCGCGTCAAGCTTTCCGTACCTTATATTGTCAGCTATTGTACCCGTAAACAAATGGGTGTCCTGAATAACCATAGCAAGCGAGCGGCGAAGGTCGTCCTTTTTTATATTTTTTATATCTATTCCGTCGTAAGTAATAGTTCCTG
Source organism: uncultured Eubacteriales bacterium (assembly GCA_949297565.1). Taxonomy (GTDB): domain Bacteria; phylum Bacillota; class Clostridia; order Lachnospirales; family Lachnospiraceae; genus Lachnospira. The sequence continues at coordinate 6,377 of CASFUI010000271.1, read as the reverse complement.
ACTGTATCTCATAAAAACGGTTGATAAGATTTACAATAGTAGTTTTCCCCGCTCCCGTAGATCCTACAAACGCTATCTTCTGCCCCGGTTTGGCATAGAGCGATATTTTGTTAAGCACCTTCTTTTCGGGAACATATCCGAACACAACATCGTTAAACCTGACGTCGCCTTTCAGCTCCACATATCTGAAACTGCCGTTATCCGGCACCTTCCACGCAAATACTCCTGTCTTTTCACCGCACTCGATAAGCTCGCCGTCAGCGCCGCTCTTTACATTGCAAAGCGTCACATCTCCATCGTCCGGCTCAGGCTCTTCGTCCATCATATCAAAGATTCTCTCAGCGCCGGAAAGAGCCGAGAGGAGAAAATTAACCTGCTGTGTAAACTGGTTAAGAGGCATCGCGCTCTGGCGCACATAGACAAGATACGCTGAGAGGCTTCCAAGATCCAGCATTCCTTTAAGTGTGAGCAAGCCTCCGACACACGCGGAAACCGCGTAATTAAAAAATGACAGACTCACAATAGTCGGAATCATCATTCCCGCAAATGTAAGCGCATTTGTGGATTCTCTCCTGAAATTCTCATTCAGCTCGCAGAATTTTTCAAAATCCTTTTCCTCATGGTTAAATACCTTCTCAACCTTCTGTCCGGCAGTCATTTCCTGAACAAAACCGTTTATCTTGCCGAGCTCCTCCTGCTGCCTGTTAAAATATTTTTTGCTGTGCTTTCCGTTAATTTTTATAAACACAAACATAATTGCAAGAAACACAATAACTATCAGCGACAGCCTCACGCTTAAAACCATCATCATGACAATAGTTCCGAAAAGCATCATGAAGCTCTGTATAATCATTGCAAAGCTGTTATTCATAGCCTCCTGAACCGTGTCAACATCATTGGTAAAACGGCTCATAAGCTCGCCGTGAGTATGCGCGTCAAAATATTTTAAAGGGAGCTTCTGTGTATGTCTGAACAAATCGCTCCTTATTTCTCTTATGACCTTCTGTGAAGTCCTGACCATAAGCCTGTTGTAGCCAAGCGTCGCCAGAGCGCCGCAAAGATACATAACTCCCATTCCGGCTACGGCTTCAAAAAGTCCTCTCATATCTCCGGGCACGATAAAGCGGTTGATAACAGGCTTTAAAAGATAAGTTCCGGCAATGTTTGCCCCAGCGCTTATAAATACAAGCACAGCAACCATAACAAACGACCATTTATGAAGCCCTAAATAGGCAAATAAATGTTTCAGCGTCTTTTTTGTGTCCTTTGGTCTTTTATATCCTACATACTTTGACATTACAAATCCGCTCCTTCCTTCTGAGATTCATATATTTCCTGATAAATCCTGTTGGATGCGAGCAGACTTTCATGTGTTCCTATCGCGTCAACCCTTCCGCGGTCAAGAATAATAATCTGATCGGCATGACGCACCGATGAAATCCTCTGGGCAATTATAATCTTTGTCATATGAGGAAGCTTCTTTGCAAGCCCCTCTCTGATTTTTGCCTCCGTCGCTGTATCCACTGCGCTTGTCGAGTCATCTAAAATCAGTACCTTAGGCTTTTTTAAAATCGCCCTCGCGATACAAAGTCTCTGCTTCTGTCCACCCGACACATTGACGCCGCCCTGTCCCATTTCAGTCTCATAACCGTCTGGAAGCCTGTCGATAAACTCATCCACGCAGGCGATATGACACGCCTCCTCAATCTCTTCCATGGAAGCGTTCTCATCGCCCCATCTCAGATTTGAAATCAAAGTTCCTGAAAAGAGAGTATTTTTTTGAAGCACCATAGCGACAGCATCCCTTAAATGCCTCATAGGATACTGCTTTACGTCCACGCCGTCTACCTTTACCGTTCCCTGAACGGCATCATACAGTCTCGGTATAAGCTGCACAAGCGTAGTTTTCGCGGAGCCAGTCTGACCTATAATCCCGACTGTCTGCCCCGGCTCAATATGAAAGGACACATCGGAGAGAACATATTCTTTTGCCTCATTTTTATATTTAAACCATACATGATCAAATTCAATCTCGCCGCGCTCAACAGTTATGTCACGTGCCTCGTCGTCAGTCATATCAATTTTTTCGTCAATGACTTCCACAATTCTGGCTCCTGACGCGAGAGAACGCGTCATCATCAGGAAAACATTTGACATCATCATAAGCGAATTTAATATCTGCATAACGTAGCTTAAAAATCCTGTAAGCTCACCGATTTTTAACTGCCCTGCGTTAATCATACGACCGCCCAGCAAAAGCAGAGCAAGAATTGTCGAATACATAACAAACTGCATCGCAGGCATATTTAAAACCGAAATTCCAAAAGCCTTCTGAGATTCATTCTTTAAATTATCATTCACCTCATCAAACTTGGAAATCTCGTAATCTCCGCGCACATAAGCCTTTACGACACGTATCGCGGTTAAATTTTCCTGGATAGTTCTGTTTACAAGGTCAACCGCAGACTGCATTCTGGAATAGAGCGGTCTGACGTTCATTATAATCGCAATGAGAAGCGCCGCAAGAACAGGAAGCGCCACAAAAAACACAAGCGCGAGCTTTGAGTTAATTGAAAACGCTATCGACGTTGCGAATATAAGCATTACCGGGCTTCTGCCAAACGGCCTCATTCCGGTTGACACCGAATTCTGAATATTAGTCACATCGCTTGTGAGACGTGTGACAAGTGAAGATACCCTGAAATGGTCAATATTTGAAAATGAATATGACTGAAGCTTCTCATACTCCGCCTTTCTTAAGTTAGCGCCAAGTCCCTGTCCGGCAAGAGCTGCAAACTTGGAGCTTCCGACCCCGAGAATTAACGCGGCTACTGCGCATATAATCATCTCGGCGCCCTTTCTGTAAATATACGCCTTATCTCCGTTTGCAACTCCGTTGTCAATCAGATCCGCCATTATCATCGGAACCAGAAGTTCAAGGATTGACTCCGCGGCAATACAAAACAGCGCAATATAGGCATATTTCTTATACTGCTTCATGTAAGAAAAAATTCTTCTTAACATTTCTTGTACCTCCAATAGTTGTATGTGCAACTATTGTATTTCCAACCCTAATATATGTCAAGAAAATTTTTTTTCCTTACAGCTCATAACCAAAGTTTTTCCATGAGAACAAATTATTTTATTTTTTTTATGAAAAGACACTTAATAATCTGATATGCACCGACGACAATAAACAAAACAGGTATCAAAAACCACCATCCAAGCGATTTTATCGTCTCCCTGACAGACATTGTAATGCCGTTCTGAAGCAGTATAATACCTGTTCCTATTATCAAAAATACAGCTCCGATATAAGTTCCCACAATATCAATTTTGACCTTATCAAAACACCCCGACACGCTCAGCACTATAAGGACAAATGTGAGTCCTCCGAGAGTGAAAAAAGCTCCCATAAATATCATAAGATTATTGCTGTTAGAGCCTGACAGCACAGACTGCCCGGGATTATCAGGGTTATACTTTACCTCTCTTACACTGTTTTCTGCAGGAATATAACTTGTCCCGTAATCAGTCGAGACATAATATTTTTTATTATCAACCTCGTACACATATGTAAGTCTGTATGTTATCCCGTCCTCATCACTGTTATAAATATCATAGCTTTCAAAATATCCGTCTGTTGTATTATAGTTTCCGGTTTTTTTATTCAGCGTATATGTATCTTTAATACCGAATACCAACATCAGTATTCCCGCCAAAAGCACTGCTGCTATCAGAAAACCGCCCACTATAATTCTGAAATCAAAGCTGTACTTTCTTTTATTCATGTGAAACAATCTCCCTGCTCAACACTTAATTTTTCTCTCAAAAAAACTCCCACTTTTTTATAACAGCTCGCGGATTTGTATTTTCGAGCTTTATACCTGCCACCTCTGTCTCAAACGGCTCAAAATTTGCATACAATGCGCCAAAAGCAGCCTGCATCTGCGGCTCGCCAAGCCCCTTTGCGATACTTATATGCTCAATACGGCTGTACTGCATATACGCATTCTTTTCTCCTGTCCCATACACTCCGTCAAAAATTCCGTTTGCAAATTTGACCAGCTCTTCAAGCTCCGCGCTCAAAACCGGCTGAAGATATAATACGTGAGGCTTAAAACATCCTATAGAGCATATCCTGAGCTTAAATTTAGAAAATTCATTTACTCTCAAACCGATAAGCCTGACAATATCGGAAACCCCGGCGTCCAGCCCCTCCCCTGCGCTGACTGCAAGCGTAAGGTGCGGCGCAATATTCCTGTCTGACATATATGTGCAGCCCGTCTTTTTCTCGACGCTCTTAATCAGCTTATTAATTTTATCAGTTCCTTTTTCATCAAAATACAGCGAAATATGGTACACCTTATCTCCTAAAATTTTATTTTTTACCTTTTTTGTTTTTCGTGTTATCAGTTAAATTATAGCTTATATCCAGCAGAGACTTTATTTTTTCGTCATACGCCGGATTTCCGAGCACAAGCGTCACCCAATGCTTTTTATTCATATGATACGCCGGAAATATACTGCTCCCGTCCGCTATGTACTCCGCCATATCCGGATCAACCTTGACGTTCACAATATCTATATCATTATCGTCAGGGAATCCCAGCTTATCAGCGCTAACCTTCATGACAAGCGCAAACCACTTTCTGTTGTCCGGGTGTCTGAATACCGCGCTTTCAAAGTCCCCTGTAAACGGATTATCGAATTTTATATTATAAGTCTTACTTATATAATCTGCCAGTTCTTCACGAGTCATTCCAACCACCCTCTTTTTGCAAATATATTTTCTCTTCTTAATTTTATTGACGCTGTTATTTTTTAATTATAGTATAATTTAGATTTTTGTTCAAATTTTTGTTGCCTGTACATCTGCATTTTGATAAGCTATATTTTATAAATTGCACAGCAGATTAAGCGCAGAGGTAAACCTGTCTGTCATACGCAAAAAAACGTGCGCAGAAGAAAAACCGCCTTCGCGGATTTTTTTCGCGTTCCGTACGCGAAAACCGCTTCGGAATGGAGGATTAGTATGAACTTTTTAGAAGAGAGAATTAAAAAAGACGGAATTGTAAAAGAGGGAAATGTTTTAAAAGTTGACAGCTTTTTAAACCACCAAATGGATATTGAACTGTTTGAGCAGATCGGAGAAGAATTTAAACGCCGTTTTGCAGATAAAAATATTAATAAAATTCTTACAATAGAGGCCTCCGGCATCGGTATTGCCTGTATCACGGCAAGATATTTCAACGTTCCCGTTGTCTTTGCCAAAAAATCAAAGAGCATAAATATTGAGGGCGAGATGTATGTGGCTGAGGTAGAATCCTTTACTCACAAATGCAAAAATCAGGTCATTGTTTCCAAAAAATTTTTAAATCCTGATGACCATGTGCTTATTATTGATGATTTTCTTGCTAACGGCTGCGCCCTTCAGGGGCTTATTTCCATTGTAAATGAGGCGGGAGCCAGCGTTGAAGGCATAGGCATTGTTATCGAAAAGGGCTTTCAGACAGGAGGGCAGACTATCCGCAATCTCGGTTACCGCCTTGAGTCGCTTGCAATAATCGACGCTATGGATGCCGCAGACGGAAATATTGTCTTTCGCATGCAGGAAAAATAATTTAAAATTCACGCGGACGCAGGCTTGTCATGCCAAAAAGCGTGCGCAGAAATGAGGTTTTTTATGAAGAATAATTCTTCTGTTTCAAGTCAGAATTTATATAAGCTTGACGGAAAAATTTCTGTAAAACAGGCAGTACCGTTTGGCTTACAGCATGTCCTGGCTATGTTTGTGGCAAATATAGCTCCCATTTTTGTAGTTGCCGGGGCGTGCGGATTATCGTCAGACCAGAGCGCAATGTTAATTCAGAGCGCTATGCTGATTGCCGGAATAGGAACTCTCATTCAGCTTTTTCCGGTTTTTGTGATTGGCTCAGGACTGCCTATTGTAATGGGTATCAGTTTTACATTTGTATCTGTTTTCTGCTATCTCGGTCCAACCTACGGCTATAACTCGATTATAGGCGCAGTATTAATCGGAGGTCTGATTGAGGGTACTCTCGGACTGTTCGCTAAATATTGGATAAAGCTGATTACTCCTATCGTTGCGGCAAGCGTTGTAACCTCTATCGGTTTTTCACTTCTCTCCGTAGGCGCGGCTTCCTTCGGCGGAGGCAGCGGAAGCGAAGCTTTCGGCTCTGCTACCAACTGGATTTTGGGAACAGTTACACTTCTAAGCTGCATTATTTTCAATATATTTGCGAAATCATATTTTAAACAGCTTTCTGTTTTATTCGGTCTTGTTGTGGGCTACATAGTCGCCGTATGCATGGGCGCCGTTGATTTTTCGGCACTCCGGAATACTTCAATAATCT
>CASFUI010000270.1 GCA_949297565.1 uncultured Eubacteriales bacterium | reverse complement strand
TTATTCTATTTTTGATGCCGTTGAAGCCGGTTTTAATAAAGTTGTGTTTGTCACAAGAAAAGATTTATTTGAGACGTTTAAAGAGGTTATAGGCAACAGAATAGAGAAGGTTATACCTGTTGAGTACGCATTTCAGGAGCTCACGGATTTGCCTTGCGGATTTACGGCACCTGCTGACAGGACAAAGCCGTGGGGAACGGGGCAGGCTATTTTGGCTTGCAGGAATGTTGTAAATGAGCCTTTTCTTGTGATTAATGCTGATGATTATTACGGAAAGACTGCGTTTAAGCTTATTCACGATTATCTTATAGGAGAGCGAGAAAATACCGGAAAATATGATTTTTGCATGGCAGGATTTATTCTCGGAAATACGCTGAGTGATAACGGAGCAGTCACAAGAGGTGTGTGCGTTATGGATGAAAAGCATCATCTTGTGAGCGTAGAAGAGACCGGCGGTATTGTAAGGACAAAGGAAGGGGCTGCTGCTGAGGATAAAAACGGAAATATTGCAGCGATTGATCCTCAAAGTCTTGTATCTATGAATATGTGGGGATTTACACCTGATTTCTTCTCGGAGCTTGAGAGTGGTTTTGAGGAGTTTTTGGGCTCATTGAAAGCCGGAGATATAAAAAGCGAGTATTTACTGCCTTCAGTTGTAGATAAAATGATTAAGGAAGGCAGGGCGAATGTGTCTGTGCTTGAGACAGAAGATAAATGGTTTGGTGTCACATATAAGGAAGATAAGCCGGTGGTGGTTTCATCAATTAATAAACTGATTGAGGACGGAAAGTATCCATCAAAGTTATTTAAATAAGAAGGAGCAATTTTCATATGAAAAAATTTTCACGGTGCGCGCTTGTGTTGATTATTGTCACAATTCTTGCCGCAGCGGCAGGGTACATATATGAGGACAAATCGATTACACCAATGTATACATCAACAGCTAAGCTCATTGTAACTCCGGGTGAAGAGAACGAGGCTTCTCTGAGAGCAACCAATGGTGGGCTTATAAATGACTTTGAGATTGTTCTGAAAAGCGATGTGGTAATTTCGGCAGCGCAGAAAACAGCAGGTACATCTGAGAATATAGCTGACTACCTTACTGTAAAGGCTTTGCCAAACAGCAACGTGCTGGAGCTTACCTGTACTAATCCTGACCAGACAACAGCAAAGGCATATGTTGATGCTGTTGCTAAAAATGCTTCAAAGATTACCGGAATTATTCCTGTTAAGTCAATTCAGGTACTTGAATATGGTAATGAGAACAATGTTTCTGTAAAGCCTGACTTATACGAGAAAACAATGATGATTGCCGGATGTGCTGCCGCGGGGTGTCTGTTTCTCGAATTGATAGTTGTCTTTGTGCTAGGGGCATTTAAAAAGCCTGATGATAATTCTGATGATGAGATGGAGTATGAACGCCGTTACGGGCAGTATGCGGCAGCTCAGCAAATGGCATCTGTTATGGCGATGAAAAAACTTGAGGCTGATGACGACGAGGACGAGGCCTTTGAGAAGGCGATGAGCAGCGTGGCTGCAAGCATAGAGACATTTGACGAAGACGAAAAAAAGGAAAGTCATGCGGATAATAAAGCAGAGCATGCTTTGTTAAAGAATAAAACCATATCAGGGAAAAACAGCATGGCAGATAAAAAAGTTTCGAAAGCTGACGATACCGTAGAAAGTGATGAATTTGCTTCACAGGCAGAGGATGATGAAGAGGATATTTTGGCTGAGGATGACTCGGAGCAGGGAGACGGTTTTGAGTTAGAGGATGATTTTGAGGATGCGAAAGCTCTTATTGAAGATACAGATGTGTCAGATATGGACAGCGAAGAAATTACTAAAAAACCGAAATCCAGTTCACAAGTGATTGGCATTATTAAAAAGTAGAGGTGGTAAATTGTGTTTAGTGTAAAGGTTGATAAGCTTACGGCAATGACTGATAATGAGCACAACTGTTATATAGTTACGGCACGCACTGTACTTGAAAAATGTCATGATGTGTACAGGACGATTGCGACGGTGGGTGATGGCACAATGGCGTTTAAAATGGCGGCTGTTTTGCAGGAAAAGGGTAAAAAAGTTCTTTTTGCAGACGCGGATATATCAGAAGAAATTTTTTTATCAAAATATAGACTTGGAAAAAATCTAAAAGGTATTACGGATTATTTTTTGGATGAGGATATACCGGAAAATTTGATCTGTATGACAAACAGAGAAGGGTTGGATATAATTTTTACGGGCGCTGTTGAGGATTTTGAAAGTGAAGATATTGACAGGACAAAATTTGACAACCTTAAAAATCAGTATTTAAAAGATTATGATTATATTATAGTGCAGTCTGGCGATTGTACGGAGATTGCGGCGATGTGTGATGCGGCGGTTTTGATGCTTAACCGTTCGGATTACAGTGAGATGTCGGCGGAGGTTAAGGTTGACAGCCTTGATGAGCAGGGCTGTTATGTGCTTGGTGTAATTGTAAGTGAGTGAATACTAAGCATTGCTGTTGATTGAGAAAGCGCGGTGTAATACCGGGAGGTTTGTATATATGGAAGAGATAAGGCGGTTTGTCGATTGGGTTGAGGCATCAGAAAATATTGTGTTTTTTGGCGGTGCCGGAGTTTCTACAGAGAGCGGAATTCCAGATTTCAGAAGCGTAGACGGGCTGTATAACCAGCAGTATGATTATCCTCCTGAGACTATTTTAAGCCATAGTTTTTACATGCGAAAGCCGGAAGAGTTTTTTAGATTTTATAAAAATAAAATGCTTTTTCCCGATGCAAAACCGTCAACAACACACATAAAGCTGGCGCAGCTTGAGAAGGCGGGAAAGCTTAAAGGAATTGTTACCCAGAATATTGACGGTCTTCATCAGAAGGCTGGCAGCACCCATGTTGTAGAGCTTCATGGAAGCGTATTGAGAAATTACTGTGAGCGGTGTTCAAAATTTTATGGAATAGATGCGGTAATAAACTCTGAAGGAATTCCAAAGTGCTCCTGCGGCGGAAGAATTAAGCCGGATGTTGTGCTCTATGAAGAGGGATTATCTGAAGCTGATATAAGGGAGGCTGTCAGACTCATACGTGAAGCAGACATGCTCATTGTAGGAGGAACATCGCTGGGCGTTTATCCTGCGGCAGGATTGATTGATTATTACAGCGGGAGTAAACTTGTGCTGATTAACAAGACTGCGACACCTTATGACAGTCAGGCTGATTTGCTGATTCATGAAGCGTTGGGTAAAGTTTTCTCTCAGATAAACTAATAAAATCAATAGCTGTAAAAGCATAGCAAGGCAAATGGAGAAAAATTATGTTGTATTTATATGAGGTTGGAGATATTGTCCAACTGAAAAAAAAGCATCCGTGCGGCAGCGCAGAGTGGGAAATTCTTCGCGTGGGCGCTGATTTTAAATTAAAATGTACCGGCTGCGGGCATGAGATTATGGTGTCACGCACTATGGTTGAAAAAAACACAAAAAATTTAAAAAAAGCTTGTAATTAATTTATATTTATGATAGAATTCTACTTCGTGATATATATTTTCCTTGCTCTTTCACTGTGAAAAAGAAGGGGCCAGAGACCAAAAGGAGGTGCGACGTAGAATGAATAAGTATGAATTGGCATTAGTTGTTAGTGCAAACGTCGAGGATGAAGTGAGAAATGCTACAATCGAGCAGGTTAAGGAATTAATTACTCGTTTTGGCGGTACAATCACAGATCCGGGAACATGCGAGAAAAAGAAGTTTGCATACGAAATCCAGAAGATGAGCGAAGGCTATTACAATTTCATTAAGTTCGAGGCAGAACCAACTTGCCCGGCTGAGGTTGAGAGCAGAATTCGTATTATGGAGAATGTTATCAGATTCTTAATCGTTAAGGATGGAGAATAATTAGTTCGCGTTTGGCTTAACAACTCTTTTATAGAAGAGGAGAATAAGTATGAACAAGGTTATTTTAATGGGAAGACTGACAAGAGATCCTGATGTACGCTATTCACAGAGCGGCGACGGCTCTATGGCAGTTGCAAGATATACATTGGCTGTGGACAGAAGACGCGCCAGAAGTAATGATTCTAACGAGCAGACAGCAGATTTTATAAGCTGTGTTGCATTCGGACGTTCGGCAGAGTTTGCTGAGAAGTATCTTCATCAGGGAACTAAGATTGCCATTACGGGTAGAATTCAGACAGGCAGCTATACTAACAAGGACGGACAGAGGGTTTACACGACTGATGTAGTGGTTGAAGACCAGGAATTCGCGGAGAGCAAAGCTTCGGCAGCAGCAAGCGAAGCTGCGTATACACCATCCAGAAGCAATCCGGTGACACCTGCGGGAGACGGATTTATGAATATTCCGGATGGCGTTGAGGATGAAGGTTTGCCTTTTAATTAAAACAGGAGGTAGCTGAAATGCCAGAAAAGAAGGATGAGAGACCTGAAGGTCAGATGAGAAGAAGACCGGTGCGCAGAAGAAAGAAAGTTTGCGCATTTTGTGCAGATGCAAATAAGGCATTAGATTATAAAGATGTTGCTTTGTTAAAGAAGTACGTTTCTGAGAGAGGTAAGATTCTTCCTAGAAGAATTACAGGAAACTGTGCAAAGCACCAGAGAGCGCTCACGGTTGCAG
>CASFUI010000269.1 GCA_949297565.1 uncultured Eubacteriales bacterium | reverse complement strand
GCTAATCTGTGTCTCTCTGTTTGAAAATAGGCACATCATCCGCAAATACCTGCTGAGATCCGTCGTCCTCCTCAAACTCAAAGCCTAATGTATCGGAAGATGCTTTGTTATCATCCTCAAAATTACTGCTGTCATTATGCTCCCCGGTCTCCTCCGGCGACATATTCCCGAAATCTTCCTCCGGCTCATCTTCAAACTCAAAACCTGACAGGACGTCATCCTCGTCATCATTTTCATCAGATATATCAAAGCCGTTTTCGTTCTCAGCCAGAATATCCGTATCCTGATTTAATAAATCTTTATTGTCTGAAAATCCCTCAGCTCCAACTCCTGCATTTTCCCCGGCACTGTACCCACCTTCGCCCGATGCCGCATCAGCCAAAGACCCGCCTTCCTGAGACAGACCTTGCTCACCGACGGTATTATCAGCAGATTCTTCCTGCTTGCCGTTTATTTCGCTGTCAGAATTTGACTTAAATATCTTTGGCTCTTTAGAGTACAAATCAGTATTGTCAAATATCAGTTCCGGCTCTTTGCTGTCACGATTATACTCTGCTGCTTCCCTGCTCTCGGCAAGCGCTTTCTCAGCGTCCGCAATCGCCGCAGCCTTCGCCTCTTCCCCTTCTATATCCGCATAATATTCATCAAGGAACGCTCTCCAGTCAAATACTGCCTCTACAGCCGTTATCGCAACCTCAACCATGTCTCGCTCGGGCTCTTTTGTGGTAAGCTTCTGCATCCACATACCAGGCTTGCTGATTGCGTTTACAAATTTATTGTCATTTCTGCCGGCCCACCTGAGGACCTCATATGACACTCCGGCAATAACAGGAATAAGCAAAATTCTTATAACAAGCTGAAGCGCCGTATTATCCACTCTGATAAAAATAAAAAACACAATACTTATAAACATTACAAGAAACATAAAGCTTGTTCCGCAGCGCTTATGCATTCTTGAACTGTTCATTACATTGTCTGCAGTAAGAGGAGCGCCGTGTTCAATGCAGTTAATACACTTGTGCTCCGCACCGTGGTACATAAACGTCCTCTTAATATCATTCATGCGCGATATTGCAAAAAGATACAGAATAAAAATTATAAGGCGTACAATTCCCTCAATAAAATTAAGAAGAAACTGTGATGTCACAAAATTTGCCAGCATTCTCGAAATAAGATAAGGAAGCACCATGAAAAGCCCGACAGCCAGAGCCACAGATATAATAACCGTCACCGCCATAAGCACCGATTCAAGCTTATCCTTGAAAACAGCCTTGCCAATCTCGTCAACCTTTGTCTTTTTCTGCTCTGTGGGGTCATCATAAAATGACGCGGAATATGTAATAGTAGAAACTCCTGTTACAAGTGAATCAACAAAATTAAATATGCCCCTGATAACCGGAAAATTGAGCCATTTATATTTTTCTGTCAACAGTCTGCTGTCCTTTACGGAGAGCGCTATCTCCTTGTCAGGCTTTCTTACAGCTATGGCATACTTATCACCGCTGCGCATCATAATGCCTTCAATAACAGCCTGACCTCCAATACCTGATGTTTTCATATTCAAATTCCTCATTCCCGAGCGTTTCACGCAGCAGGGCAACGCATATATAAGATTTACGTGTGCCCTCAATGTTTAATTGTGACGCCCGGCTCAATAATGACAAAAAAGGTTGAGGCATACGACCTCAACCTTGATGAATAGCTAAAATTAATTGTTCTGTACGCCGTACTTTCTGTTAAACTTATCAATACGTCCGCGTGCGGTAGTAGCCTTCTGCTGTCCTGTATAAAAAGGATGACACTTTGAACAGATTTCAACATGAATCTCTTCCTTTGTTGAGCCTGTTACAAACTCATTACCACAGTTGCAGACAACCTTTGCCTGATAGTATGCTGGATGGATTCCTTCTCTCATGCTTTTCACCTCTTTAATATAATCTTTATTATCATTGCAAGACTTAAACTCACAAAGTATTTCTTTGTCTTTTATAAGCAGCGTTGATATTGTAACACATAGGTTATACTAATGCAAGCTGTTTTTTTTAAACGCAGCCAAAATTTAACGAAAAGACGCAAAAAGCGCCAAAATTCCTTATATCCGCTGGCTTTAAACATATCTGTTTTTACATATTGTATGGACAAGCTCCTGATTATTTTTTGTTTTGACAAACATTTCCAGAATTCTCTCTGCCGCCTCGTCAGTCTTCATTCCGTTCAGCGCCTTGCGCATAATATCTACCGCATTCTGCTCCTCCTCATTCAGAAGCAAATCCTCCCGCCTCGTACTTGACTTTGCAATATCAATGGCAGGAAAAACTCTCTTTTCGGAAAGCTTTCTGTCAAGCACAAGTTCCATATTTCCTGTACCCTTAAATTCTTCAAATACAACATCATCCATTTTGCTTCCCGTCTCCACGAGAGCTGTAGCAAGAATAGTCAGGCTTCCTCCCTCACGCATATTTCTTGCAGCTCCGAAAAAGCGCTTAGGCATATGCAGCGCCGCCGGATCAAGACCTCCGGAGAGAGTTCGGCCGCTCGCCTGAACTGTGAGATTATAAGCGCGTGCAAGTCTTGTTATGCTGTCAAGAAGAATTATAACATCCTTTTTATATTCGACAAGGCGCTTGGCACGCTCAATAACCATTTCAGACACCCTTTTATGTCGCTCCGGAAGCTCGTCAAATGTGGAATATATAACCTCTACATTCTCTCCCACAATAGACTCCTTAATATCAGTTACCTCCTCAGGTCTCTCATCTATAAGAAGAATAATCAGATGCATCTCAGGATTATTTTTCGTCACGGCGTTTGCAATCTGCTTCAGAAGAGTTGTCTTACCCGCCTTAGGCTGTGAAACTATCATACCTCTCTGTCCCTTGCCAATCGGCGAAATCAAATCCACAATTCTCATTGCGATTGTATTCGTATTTTTCTCAAGATGTATTCTCTCATTCGGAAATATAGGAGTAAGACTTTCAAACGCAGGTCTCTTGACAGCCCTTGAAGGCTCCTCACCGTTTACCGTCTCAAGATACATCAGTGCTGAAAATTTCTCTCCCTGTGTTTTTGCCCGCTTAGGACCTCTCACCATATCTCCGGTCTTTAAATTAAACCTTCTTATCTGAGAAGGCGATACATATACGTCATTCTCTCCGGGCAGGAAATTCTCACATCTTATAAATCCATAACCCTCCTGAAGCACCTCCAAAATTCCGTCTGCAATCTCTTGCTGCTGAGGCTGGGCCTGCTCATGTTCGTGCTGTCCCTGCCCATGTTCTCTCTGACTCTGATGCTCGTGCAAATGGTCATTGTCCTGCGCTTCCTGATGCTCTCGCTGTTTTTTCTGTTCCTGCTGCTCGCGCTTTTCCTGCTGCTCTTCCTCCTGTGCCGCCGCAATAAGAGCCTCTATCAGCTCAGCCTTTCTCATGGTTGAAACATTTTTTATCTTTTTATCCTTTGCGAAATCTCTCAGCACGGCAAGAGACAATGTCTGTAATTTTTCTCTCATAACAATAATTTTCTCCTGTTTAAAAATAAATGCGGGGATTGCGCTTCTGAATTAACCAGTCATTCACTTTTTTAAGCGCTTAAAGAAATTTGAAATATTTTCTTATATTATACACCTTTTTTTCAATTTTTCAAATAATTTCAATCCTTGCCGATGCACCACCGATGTGCTATCATTAGAACAATATTGTACATCTATATTTTCAGTAGCGGGTTTGCGCCTGTGCCGCAGATATACTTTTTAACCAATACACAAACATTCAGGAGGATAAAAATTATCATGACAAACGCAGAAAAAGCTCTGGCTTTACATGAAGAATGGAACGGAAAATTTGAGACTGTTCCTAAAATGTCCATCACGACAAGAGAGGATTTGGCGCTCGCCTATACTCCGGGAGTTGCCGAGCCATGCAAGGTTATCGCAGAAAACAAGGAAGCCGCTTACAAATATACAATCAAGTCAAACACAATTGCGGTTGTTTCGGACGGAAGCGCCGTCCTCGGACTCGGCAATATAGGAGCACATGCAGCCATGCCTGTAATGGAGGGCAAAGCCGTATTATTTAAGGCTTTCGGAGGTGTCAACGCAGTTCCTATATGTCTCGATACACAGGACACAGAAGAAATCATAAAGACAGTTGTAAACATTGCTCCCGCCTTTGGCGGAATTAATCTTGAGGATATTTCCGCTCCGAGATGTTTTGAGATTGAAGAGCGTTTAAAGGAGCTGCTTGATATTCCAGTATTCCACGATGACCAGCATGGTACTGCCATTGTTGTTCTGGCAGGAATTATAAATGCTTTAAAGGTTACCGGAAAAACTAAAGAAAACTGCCGCGTGGTTGTAAACGGCGCCGGCTCGGCAGGTATCGCAATAACAAAGCTTCTTCTCACATACGGTTTTAAAAATATAACTATGTGCGATAAATCAGGTATTCTCGCCAAAGACAGCGAGGGTCTCAACTGGATGCAGGAATCCATGATGAATGTGACAAACCTTGAACAGCAGCACGGCTCGCTCGCAGACGCCTTAAAGGGCGCAGATATTTTTGTCGGCGTTTCGGCTCCTAATATTGTCTCTGCCGAGATGGTCGCATCTATGAATAAGGACGCTATTCTGTTTGCAATGGCAAACCCTGTCCCTGAGATTATGCCTGATGTCGCTAAGTCTGCCGGAGCAAAGGTTGTCGGCACAGGCCGCTCGGATTTTCCAAACCAGGTAAACAACGTAATCGCGTTCCCAGGCATTTTCAAGGGCGCTCTTGAGGGCAGAGCCACACAGATTACTGAAGAAATGAAACTGGCTGCGGCGCTCGCAATAGCAAACCTTATTCCCGACAGTGAGCTTTGCGACACAAATATTCTTCCCGAAGCCTTTGATCCCCGCGTTGCCGATGTCGTAAGCGAAGCTATAAAAAACCTTATCAAATAATATGAGACCTTCATTTTACTCTGTAAACGAATATTTACAGGAAACCTACGGTGTCAAAATGTACAAACTGGCCCTGAACGGTGGGATGACATGTCCCAACCGCGATGGGCTTATTGACACAAGAGGCTGTATTTTTTGCAGCGCCGGGGGCTCCGGAGACTTCGCGGGCGGCATGTCCGGCTCGCTGTGTATACAGGAGCAGCTTGAGGCAGCCAAACGCCTTATTTCAAAAAAATACAAAGGCAGCGATTTTATAGCCTATTTTCAGTCATTTACAAATACCTATGCGGAAACTGATTTTTTAAGACAGCTTTTTATGCCCGTCATAAAAAGAGACGATATCCGCATACTGTCAATCGCGACAAGACCCGACTGCCTCAACTCTGACATCATTTCACTTCTCGACGAGCTGAACAGCATTAAACCGGTTTGGATTGAGCTCGGACTTCAGACAATTCATGAAAAAACCGCAAAATATATAAGACGCGGCTATGAGCTCAGTGTCTATGATGACGCTATGAAGAAGCTTAATAAAATCGGTGTAAAAACCATTGTACATATGATTATCGGTCTTCCCGGTGAAACTGACGAAATGATACTTGACACCGCACGCTATATCGCGCACAGCAAAGCATGGGGAATTAAGCTCCAGCTTCTGCATGTTCTGAAAGGCACTGATTTGGCAAAAGATTATGAAAGCGGTATGTTTGAGACGATGACAGAGGATGCCTACATACAGCTTCTCGGCGAAATAATAGAAAATCTTCCGAAAAATATGGTAATACACCGTCTCACAGGAGACGGAGCGAAGAAACTGCTTACAGCTCCGCTCTGGAGCGCCGACAAAAAACATGTTCACAACAGCATAATGAAGTATTTTAAAAACAACAATATTATTCAAGGACGGAAATACAAATGAGTACGGACGCAACAACCCTCTATAAACTGATGGTTTTATATATGTTAAATAAAGTAAATTTTCCGCTGTCCAACAGCCAGATTGCCGAATTTATGCTGGACAGACAGTACACCAACTATTTTACGCTTCAGGAGGTTTTAAATTCTCTCGCAAACGACGGTTTTGTACAGATTCTCACATATCGCAGCAGCACCCAGTATAAGCTGACAAGAGAGGGAATTGATACAATTTCTTTTTTCGACAGCAAAATTTCCCCTGCAATCCGGGAGGATATTGACAAATATCTGAAAGAAAATAAATACGACCTGAAATGCGAGGTCGGAACTACATCTGACTATTATAAATCTACCAGCGGCGACTATATAGTCCACTGTCAGGTAAAAGAAGGCGATACTAATCTTATCGAACTTAACATAGCCGTTCCGCTTGAACAGCAGGCGGATGCAATGTGCGCAAAATGGAAGGACGCAAGCCAGGATATTTATGATTTTGTGATACACAAGCTTATGTAAACTCTATGAATCAAAGCACTTAAAAAAAATCAAAAAATTTTATAAAATATGAATGGATTTTTTATTTTCAATCGTATTATATGTGAAACCAAAAATAAAACAACCAAAAATGAAAGCGAGGATTGATTATGAAAAAACCATTAATTGGACTTTTAACTGCCGTAACCATATTGTCAGCAGGAACTACATGTGCGTTTGCCGCCGGCAGCAGAGCAGGGAAGAATTTTATCAATACGTATAATAACGGAATATGCGACAATTACGAAAGCAGGCCGAATTTCACCGACAACGACAACGACGGTGTCTGCGATAATTACGAAAGCAGACCGAATTTCACTGACAACGACAACGACGGCGTCTGCGACAATTACGGCTCAGGACAGGGCGCAAACGGTATAAACGGACTGCGTGGCAATCACGGAAGGCAGCAGGGGAAACTACAATGCGGAGCGAACAAGAGGTAAACAGAGCTATAGAACGTCATTCTGACACCGTTCGTAGACTTTGTATGATACATTTAAAAAACTATGCCGATACCGAGGACATATTTCAAACCGTATTTTTGAAATATGTCCTTAGCTCTGTATGTTTTGAAAGCGAAGAACATGAGAAAGCATGGTTTATACGTGTCACAATAAACGCATGCAAAGATTTGCTTAAAAGCTTCTTCCGCAGCCGCACAACATCATTAGATGAAATTATGGAGATGCCTTCCGCCCTGCCTGCGGAAAATAAAGAAGTCCTGGAGGCAGTGCTCTCTCTGCCTAAGAAATACAGAGATGTGGTATATCTGCATTACTTTGAAGATTACACTGCCCCTCAAATCGGCAATATTTTAGGCAAAAATGTTAATACAGTCTATACGCTCCTGACGCGTTCCAGACAAATGCTCCGGGAAAAGCTGGGAGGTGATGAGTATGAATAATAAGATAAAAGAAACTTTTAATCAGGTTCATGCTGAAAAAGAATTAAAAGAAAGCACAAAAGCTTTTCTCGCCAAGAAAACAAACGGCTACACCAAGTCTAAAGTCTTAAATTATAAACACCTTATACCTGCTGTGATATGCATGTTTCTAATATTATTGGGCGGACGATGGCTATACTTTACACCGACAACAGAAATCAGTATAGAT
>CASFUI010000268.1 GCA_949297565.1 uncultured Eubacteriales bacterium | reverse complement strand
TCCCTCATCGCTGACGCTCTGTCCGGCAACACCTATTCTATACCTGTAAACATTATCATGGAATTTTTCAACCGTTTCAGAAAAAAGCAATGCATATGAAACTAAAGCATCGTCTGTATAGCAGCAATGCTCAGTAATATGTACGTTATTGTCCCTTAAAAGCTCTGTTCTTACAGTCAGCTCAGCCGCGTGCAGATTATCAAGAAGATTATATGTATCGTGCTCTAGCTTATACTCCCTTCCATATTCAAGCCTGTATCTGTTGACATTTTCCTCATGACCGTCAGCTTCATATACTCTTGTGTATGGCGTAAGAACTAAATCGGCATCTGTTTTTTCAAGCTTTTTAATAAACTGTTCAAATTGAGCAGTATCATACCAGTCGTCGCCATCAAGCATTCTAAAATACTTTCCTCTTGCCCTCTTAATCGAATAATTAAGTGTAGAGCCATGTCCTCCGTTTTCTTTTGTCACGGCTTTAAAAGTACCCGGATATTTTGAAGCATAGCTTTCCGCTATATTAATTGTTCCGTCTGTAGATGCGTCATTTATAATAAGAACTTCAATCCTGTCAAGCAGCTCTTTGCCGCATATAAGTGATTGAAGAGTCTTATCCAGATATGCCTCGACATTATAGGCCGCAATAGAAACAGTCAGTAATTTTTCCATAACATTTTTCTCCTTCCGGTCAAAGCTGTTCGGCCACCGGGATAGGGTGCTTATAACACTCCGCGCCGTAGCAGTAATTACACATATCAAGGTAGCCCTTTTGTGAATACCCTAATATAAATTCCAACAACTCTCTCTTCCAATCAGGAGAAACTAATTTGTCAAAATCAAGATAATCATCCTCTCCGACATTTTTGGACAGATTTTCAGCAACACTTCTGGCCATTACACAAAAATAGAACTTATTTTCCCTTATCTCATGACATGGCGTATCGCAGCTGTCAAATACAGCAATGAGTTCTTTTTCCGTACCGTTTCTGTTTACATATTCAAACCCGTAATCCATCCACGAAGTGTCCTGAGGACCTATATTATATCTTACGCCGTTTTCGTCAAACAGCTCTGACAATATCCTGTATTGCTTTTCCAGTCTCGGAAGCTGCTTTGAATAATTTGAAATTCTGAACAAAACATCATGCTTCCTGCAGATACTAAGCAGCCTGTCCGATGGTTTTATTGTTCCGTTTGTCGTTATTGAAAAAATATTAATCTTATCACGGTATTTACTTCCTATGTATTCAACTGCTTCCGCAAGCTGTCTGTACAAAAGCGGCTCTCCGCCAATCAATACAAACTCGCATATATAGTCAATCTTCGAAAAAAAGGCATCTGCGCTCTTTTTTGCCTGCTCAAGCGTCAAATCCTGATTGTCCGCTTTGACGGCGTAACAGCCGTGAGCGCATTTTTTACATTTAAGCGAACATCTTTCAGTTACACAAATCTGAGTCAAATTGACATAAGTCTTATCAAATACAAAATATGCTATGACAGGAAATACCTTGTTAATAAATTCTTTAAATGTAAAAAAATCTCTGTCGTATACAAGTCCCTTTTCCTGCAAATGTTCTTTTATATCACGAGTATTTGCAGCAGAAGCGGCAATTACAATAAAAGGCCTGACTGGCTTTTCCCAGAACTGCGCTTCTGATATAACTGCCTCTCCGTTATATCCGCTTTTCTGCTTTTCCACACTGTTGTCTATAAAACAGTCGAACAAGTCAAATTTTTTCAGCAGCCCATAAAGTTCATTTCCGAATTTTCCGGCGCCATATATGCAAAAAGCCGGATTTTGTTTTACCATATGTGCAATATTTTCATATGGTATATTTTCATTTCCTCTGTTTGTCCACTTCATTTAAATTACCACTCCCAGTAAATACAATATAATTAACAGCCTTTTATCCCCACCTCACAGATTACCTGACTGCGAAACTCCAAATCCAATTCATCCTCTTTAGGATATTTATACCATGAAAGCTCTGAAACACTTTTGCCTGAAATAACTTCTCTCTTAGAGCATTTTCTTTTATACCATTCATACTCGTTATCCATTTGACCAAAATCAAGCGCCTGATACCCTTCCCTTGCCAAATCATATGCCAGCACTGTCGCGGCAGCTCCCAGAGAAATAATAATCAGCGTTTCCCTATCCGCATATTTTATAACCGAATTATGTATGTCATCATAATGCAGATATGCGTCGTAATCCGGGCAAAGTATTCTGCTTATCTTTTTTGCGTTTACAAATAAGTCATTTTTATATCCTGACTTTGTATGCTGCCCTTCTACAAGCAGTATGTTCCTGCCATCAAATATACGTCCGTACATTTCAAATATCT
>CASFUI010000267.1 GCA_949297565.1 uncultured Eubacteriales bacterium | reverse complement strand
CCGCCGACAAATCTCGGAAGTCCCCATGTGTCGGTGTCAGCAGGGTCGCCATCCATAACAGTGTCGCTGTTTCCCGCATTTGATGTGTAGCCGTCGCCGTATACGGTATCCTTTACACCATATTTCCAGCCGTTTCCGTAAAGCTTTCCTGTTCCTGTAACGCGCACGTTTGTGACAGGATTATCCTCATCGGAACTCATGGCGTTTACAAGTCCCCATCCTCTGGTATCCGTATAGAAAGGATACATAAGGAAACCTATTTCAAAATGGTCGCTGTTCGGCGATGCCCAAAGTGTTCCGTTTACCTCAAAGGTCATGTTGCTCTTTAACCAGAGCGCGCCTGTTACGAAGGTACCTTCAGGCACTACAACCTTGCCGCCCTCAGGGCATGCGTCAATAGCTGCCTGAATAGCTCTTGTGTTTTCTTCGATAAACGCATTGATTTCATCATCATATGTAACATATCCCTCTGAAGTCTTTGCGCCGTAATCTGTAATATTTATAACCTCAGGCGTCTTTGTAGTGCTCTGTGTAATCTCCTGAGGTGTTCCCAGCTCATTGCCATGAGCGTCGACAGCAACTACCTTAAAGGTATATGATGTGTCCGGAGTCAGTCCTGTCGCTCTGTATGAGTGAATATCGACATTCACCATATCTATGTCGCTCTTTCCCTGTGTTACATAGTAATCATAGAACGCGTCCATATACTCTGATGTCCACTCCGCATTCTCCTTAAAATTTTCTCTCGCTGTTCCTGCAAACTCACCGTTAATATAAACATTGTAATCCGCTACATTATCGTATTTCTCCGGTTTCTGCCATACAAGACCTATGCTCGTATCGTCATAGGCAAGCACCGGCACCTGTAAATCCGTGATGTCGCTTGAGCCGACCGTCTTATCAAACAGAGGACTTTCCAGCTCCTGTGTTCCGAACGTGTCGCTTGAAATAACATCAAATACCTTGCTGTTCACGTACTTGTCATGTCCATCCGTAGTAGGCAGCCCTGCTGCGCCTGATGTGATACCCGAAAAACTTATTGACCCGACTGCCAGACACACTGTCAGTCCGAGCGCCGCAGCTTTTCTTAATCTCCTCATAAACTCCTCCATTTCCGCATCATACATGATGCTTATACATATACTTTTTTGTCACCCTGCTGCAACCCATACATAAATAAATACTTATATGCAATTTTGAAATAACTTTTATATAAGTATTTTATTTAAGTATCTTAAAAGTATATTACTGTCACATTTTTGTCAATATGCTTTCATTTTTTAATCTGATGTTTGTGCAATTATAATAATTTAAAGTTTAAAAACAAGGTTTTTTAAGCCTTAAATTGTCACTTCCTCTAATAAAAATCCTGCATACAATTTGCAAAAGTTAAAATTATGATTTTATCAGCCGCTTACAAGGCAAAAAAAATGCAGGCATCTTTGCCCGCATAAATTGTAAAAACGCACTTGCATTTTATAAACATACGATGTATTATTATTTTAACATGATGTAGTTTTAAAAACTACATATAATAATATAAACATCTATATTTTATGGTTTGGAGGTTAATTATGTCAGATTTTAGTAATTCGTATGCAAATGTAAATACTAAAGATATACAAAAGCATTTTAAAATTAAGGAGCCCGGAAGCGCCATAACTCATTTTATCGGTATGCTCATGGCAGTCTTTGCTGCAACTCCGCTTATTATACGCTCACTGTCCTCACCGGACACTGTTCACGTCGTTTCACTGACTATATTTATTGTGAGCATGATACTGCTGTACGCCGCAAGCGCAAGCTATCACACTTTCGACCTGTCGCCCCGGGTCAATAAAATTTTAAAAAAACTTGACCACTGCATGATTTTTGTTCTTATCGCCGGCTCCTATACGCCTGTATGTCTCATAGTTCTGCACGGCAGGCTCGGCTATATGCTCCTGGCGCTTGTATGGGGAATTGCGGTTCTCGGAATTATTTTCAAGCTCTGCTGGGTGACATGTCCAAAATGGGTTTCTTCAGTATTATATATTGTAATGGGCTGGGTGTGTGTCCTCGCGTTTACCCAGATTATTAACGCTTTGCCTAAAGCCGCATTTAACTGGCTTCTCGCCGGAGGAATAATCTATACAGTGGGAGGAATAATCTATGCACTCAAGCTTCCTCTTTTTAACGCCCGCCATAAAAATTTCGGAACACACGAAATATTTCATCTTTTTGTAATGGCAGGAAGTGTATGTCATTTTATTACGATGTTCAAATATGTAGCCGTGATGCCGCTTTTCTAAACCTGCATCACAATACGCGATACGACGTTTTTACTGTTATAACATTTTGTAAGCTTCGGTGGCTGCTTTACGCGTGCCACCGGCGCATGCTTAGAAACTATAAAACAGTATCTTTAATTCTTTTCCACTCAAGTGCAGCTTTTTCCAGCTCTTTCACAAAATCAGATTTTCCATCAGCAGTCAAATCCTTATACCGGTATTATATTTGTCAGCAAAAGAGCATACACAGGCAGCGTTACTATTGAGAACAGTGTGGTAAATACGACAGAGCCCGCTGCCAAATCCTCATCATGATTAAACTTAATCGCGAACATTGTCGTTATGGCAGCACACGGACATGCCTCAAGAATAAGCGCGACCATAGCCGTCGTTCCCTGAGCGCCCAAAAGCCTCATGACAAGGGCACATACTGCCGGTATGACAAGCATCCTGAGAGCAATAACCTCAAAAAGCTTTTTATTTTTAAGAAGCTGTCCCAGGCTGCTGCCAGCAATAGTAACACCGGTGATAATCATAGACGCAGGTGTATTCATGCCGCCAATCATGCTAAGAGGCGTGCTTAAAATATCCGGCACAGGTATACGGCACAGATATATTATTAAACCTATACACACAGATATGATACACGGTGACGTAACGATACTCTTAAATATCTCCTTCGCATGTACTTTTCCGGTTACAGTAACATAGCCGACTGTCCATAAAAGAATATTATATACCGTAAGATAAGCGCTGGCATAAAGTATACCCTCTGAGCCAAACAGAGCCTGTATCAGAGGAAATCCCATATACGCGGCATTTGAAAAAACACAGGCAAATCTCATAATTCCCCTGTCTCTGTTCTTTTTTGAAAATAAAACCGCAAACGTTATAACCAGACCTGTAATTATAAGCAGACAACTGTATCCGAACGACTGAACAAGACTTTTCATCATAGACGAATCATTATCTACAAGATATGAATTGATAATCATTGCCGGAACTACAAGATACAGCAGTATATCCGACAGCGCCTTTTTGCCCTCCTGTTTTATAACTCCAGTCTTATAGCAGACAAAACCCGCAAGAATCATCAAAAACATTTCCAAAACCTGCTTTGCCGCAATTAATGCTAAATCCATAGTATTCCAGCCTCCTGTAAATTATTTTCCTGCTCGTCCGAGCCCGTCAGCATATT
>CASFUI010000266.1 GCA_949297565.1 uncultured Eubacteriales bacterium | reverse complement strand
GTCTCCGGCGGACAGAAACAGAGAGCAGCAGTCGCCCGCGCACTCATTACCAACCCGAAACTGGTGCTTGCGGATGAACCGACAGGTGCGCTGGATTCTCACTCCACAGACGGGCTTTTGAGGATCTTCAACGATATTAACCGCGACAGTCAGACAATTTTGATGGTAACGCACTCCACAAAGGCCGCCAGCCATGCGAGCCGTGTGCTGTTTATAAAGGATGGAGAGGTATTCCATCAGATTTATCGCGGTAATAATACGAATGAGCAGATGTATCAGAAAATATCCGATACCCTGACACTGCTGGCAACGGGTGGTGAACAGTATGAATAATCGCTTTTTCTCCAAGCTGGCCGCAAGTAATATCAAGAAGAACGGGAAGGCGTATATTCCATATATCCTGAGCTGTGTGATGACGGTTGCATTGTTCTATATTGTAAAGTCATTATCCTATAATCCCGGTCTTAAAAATATGGTCGGTTCCAGCACAATGATGACGATGATGTCGATGTGCAGCGTAATTATTGCGCTCTTTGCGATTGTTTTCCTGTTTTATACCAACAGTTTTCTGATGAAACGAAGGAAGAAGGAATTTGGCGTCTTCAATATCCTGGGTATGGAGAAATCCCATATTGCCAAAACAATGGCCTGGGAGAATTTCTATGTAACCCTTATCAGTATTGTGGGCGGACTTGTGATCGGCATCGCGCTGGATAAGGCAATGTTTTTGCTGATTGCGCAGGTGCTGAACGAAGAGATTTCTCTTGGCTTCTTTATTTCAGATAAAGCAATCATCAGCACAATATTAATGTTTTGCGTTATTTTCCTGCTGATTCTTACTATTTATTTCGGCAGTGGGTACTATGGGATCTATGATGCTGCCAAAGGATATTTCGGGAAGGAAGCGTCAGAACTGAATGAGTACGAGGCGGTCATGCTCGCCGGCCTTCTCAATGCGCCTTCGGCTTATTCACCGGATACCAGCCCGGAACTGGCTAAGCAACGTATGAGGCAGTTACTTGACCGAATGGTTGGGTGCGAGGTCATAGACCAGACTGAAGCGGATAATCTGCTTGCTCAGTCTGATAAATAGAAAAGAAACAGATCAAAGCGTAAAACAAAAAAACACCTGCTATGTAGGTGGGTCAGCATTGCTTTAGCTTACAGTAAAAAACCTCCAGTGATACAATAATGTTGGTTTGCCAACCGCATTAAAGTATAAAGGGGATATCAATATAGATAATAATAGTCTATCACATACGAAATGGAATTGTAAGCATAATATTGTATTCGCACCAAAATATAGGAGAAAAATTGCATACGGACAATTAAAACAGGGTATAGCCAATATTCTGAGTATGCTGTGCAAGCGAAAAGGGGGACATATAGTAGAGGCAGAGATTTGCCCGGATCATGTGCATGTGTTGGTAGAAATTCCACTAAGCATCAGTGTATCCGGTTTCGTAGGATATCTAAAAGGAAAAAGTACGTTGATGATATTCGAACGACGTGTAAATATAAAGTACAAATATGGTAATCGGCATTTCTGGTGTCGAGCGTTTATGGGTGAGCCGGTAAAGCAAAAGAAATAAAGATGAGCCCAAGTGGCTCACTAAGTAAATGATGTTGCGGCTGTCGAACTTTTCGATGAGTCTTTAGACTTCAGTGCCGCTAACAGGCCCTTATAGGGCCAGAACAAGCCCACCGGCTTAGCCGGTGGGCTTGACCAGTATACTTATTATAGAAATTATCCGTGATGAGCCGGGTTTAATATAAATTTACGTCTTTTTGAAATTTCTGATAATTTTGTAATCCACTTTAACTCAATTCCCACGCAGAAGGCAGCGATTATTGTTCCGATACCGACACTTCCGATGCTATGAATTGTGATGAGACAGGTTGTAAGTGATATTACAACCATTGATATATCGAAAACCAATTTTACCGATGAAAACTTTTTGCCGTATTTTTGTGAGATGGCTAACATTGCTCCTTCCCCGGCAAGAGGAACAAGATTTGTAGGAACATATAAATGTATTCCAAAAGCAATTAAAAAAGTGCTTATAATCATCATTAATACGCGTATTCCCATATTATCGGGTGAAGCTATAAATGTCATTAAAAAATTACAGAAGGTTGTAAAATATCCGAAAACAACACCCACGGGTATTTGAAGTAAGTTCTTTATTTTAAACTGTTTTCTCAGGATTAAGATTTGAAGCAGTACCAGAAATATATGAAACAGTATAGTAGCTTTTCCCATTTCCAGACCGATTACACAGGTTATTGTGTACGGAATAGAGCTGACAGGTGAAACTCCCAGATCTGATTTTACCGAGAGTGCAATTCCCAGTGTCATAATCAAAAATCCGCTAAAATATTGAAAAATATTTTTAATAGTTTTATCTTTATTCATTTGCTTCCTCCAGGTTTTGATTTATTTTTATAAGGTATTCATATAAGTGGCTTATTTCGTCATCGGACATTCCGCGAAGAGCCTTTTTTTGGACATTTTCTATTTCTTTTTGGATCGCGTAGCAAATATTTCTTCCCTTCTCGGTCATAAAAACGTTCATGTTTCTTCGGTTTTCATCGCTTATTTTTCTTATAATAAGTCCGTTTTTTTCCATGCCGTTCAGAATATTTGACAGTGAGGCAGGCTCAATATAGCAGCCACAGGCAATATCTTTCTGTATCGCGCCGTCGTGTTCGTGAAGATAGTCAAGAACCTTCGGCTGTCCTATGGTTAGCCCCAGGTGTTTTAAATTGGCAAAAATTTGTTTCTGCATTAATGTATTGTCAGCCAAAAGCAGGTAATGTAATCTTAAATTCATAAAATAAAATTCCTCTTTGTTAGCTTTCTAATAGTTAGCATTGATATTATATATAATATTATAATTAATATCAACAGCAAAATTAATTAATTTAAGTATGTTTTTTAAAAAATATAAAGTAATAGTTGAAAATATATGTTTACTGTAATATAATTTAATTATTATAACACATAAAATCAGTGCAGAATTGAGGAAAGTTATGGATTGCATAATAAGAAAGTGGAAGAGGAAGAATAATGAGAATAAAGGAAATAAAAGGTGACAAAAGAGCGTATTTGTCTTTGCTTATTCTGGCTGATGAACAGGAAGATATGATAAACCGGTACATAGACAGAGGGACGATGTATGTCCTTGATGATAACGGGGTGAAGGCCGAGTGTGTTGTGACTGATGAGGGAGGCGGCGTTCTTGAAATAAAAAATATTGCCGTTGCTCCTGGTTATCAGAGACGAGGCTACGGAAAGCTGCTTATAGAATTTCTTGCAGACAGGTATGCAGGAAAGTATTCTGTATTGCAGGCAGGAACAGGCGACAGCCCATTGACGATACCATTTTATGAAAGCTGCGGGTTTAGGCGTTCACATGTAATAAAAAATTTTTTTACGGATAATTATGTTCACCCGATATATGAATGCGGCGTTCAGCTGAAAGATATGGTTTATTTGCAGAGGAAGCTGTAGATATTGTCTGTTTTATGGGTTTATAAGCTGCCAAAATATAAGAATTAAAGTTAAAGCCTGATAATAAAAAGGAGAAAACCTACTATGTCAAAAATATTGTGTTATGTATACGAGGGAATGGCTGATTTTGAAATTTCGCTGCTTCTGCACAGACTTAAGAATACGGGAAAAAGAGAAATTATCTCTGTGTCCGAGACCAAAAAAGTACTGACAGCGCAGTCCGGACTGCACTATATTGCCGATAAGGTATTTTCTGAGATAACGAGTGTTGATGAATATGAGGCTGTCATAATTCCGGGAGGGCCGATTGACAATGAGCAGAATGCCGTCTGTCCTATTGTCAGGGAAATGGCCGATAAGAATAAATTGGTAGCGGCAATATGCTTTGCGCCGCAGTTTTTAGGACGTGCCGGAATACTGAAGCAATATAAATATACAACCTCATGCTCGGAACAAAAAATTGAGAGTTTAGGATGCGAGGACCCGTTTTACAGACCGAATTACGTGGAGACTCGATGTATAAGGGACAGGAATTTAATTACCGCAAAGGGATATGCGTTCGTCGATTTTGCGATGGAGGTATGCGACGCTTTGGGAATTTTTGAGAATTCTGAGCAGAGGTATGAGCAGCTTGAACGCGTAAAGGAATAATTTCATAATTTTTTGTAAAATATGTTACATTTTTGACATCAGATTTGTATTCAATATAGAAAGGGAAATAAATATTGTATTTTCCGTGATACTTATTGAACATATTAAGGAGACATATTTGATTTAAGCGGCTGCTTTAACAGATACGGGGGATTTCATGAATGGTGCGGCGGACAATAGAGAAATAGAAGCGCTTATTGACAGACAGGGAGACAGGGTTATAAGAACCGCGTTTATGTATTTGAAAAACTATTCGGACGCGGAGGATGTGTTTCAGATGACATTTGAAAAACATCTTATAAGCAGACCTGTGTTTGAAAGTGAAGAGCACGAAAAAGCGTGGTTTCTGAGAGTTGCGGTTAATATCTGTAAGAATCTGCTCTCAAGCGGCTGGAAGAAAAAAGTAATATATGATGAAGAAATTATCAAAAATATCGCAGAGCATATGGGGACAGATGATGCCGGAATATCAGAAAAAAGTGAAGCGGTGATGCGTGCTGTTCTTGAACTGCCGCAGAAGCTTTCAGTGACGGCGCAGCTTTTTTACTATGAGGAGTACTCTGTTGCTCAGATAGCACAAATACTTGATATAAGTGTGGGGAATGTGAC
>CASFUI010000265.1 GCA_949297565.1 uncultured Eubacteriales bacterium | reverse complement strand
TTCGGATTATGTGTCTCAGAACGCTTTTGATGAAAGTGAGTACGCGGAGGTGGAGAGCAGGCTGGATCTTATCAATTCGTTTAAATTAAAGTATGGAAAGACAATTTCTGATATTCTCTCATATGCACAGAAACGGCAGGAAAAGCTGGATGATCTTTATCACTATGACGAAAGGCTCGCCGAGCTGAAGGATAATGTAAGGAAGAAAGAAAAGGAGCTTGAGAAGCTTGCCTCGATTTTGACAGAGAGCCGTAAAAAGGCTGCTGAAGCATTTTGCGGAAAGGTTAGCGAAGGACTCAAACAGCTCAATTTTCTGAATAATGAGTTCACGGCTGATTTTGAGAATACAGGCAATTTTACATCTAATGGAACGGATTCAGTTCGTTTTATGATTTCGACAAATGTAGGGGAGCCCGTTAAACCGTTGTCAAAGGTGGCATCAGGAGGTGAACTCTCAAGGATTATGCTTGCGATTAAGACTGTTATGGCGGGAAAAGATGATACACAGACTCTGATATTTGATGAGATTGATGCTGGAATAAGCGGAAGAACTGCACAGCTTGTTGGAGAAAAGCTTAAAAAGCTGTCAGGAGAGCATCAGATTATATGTATCACACATCTGCCTCAGATTGCGGCTATGGCTGATACTCATTTTGTGATTGAGAAGTCTGCAAAAAAGGATGTCACAACCACTGAAATAAGAAAACTGGATGAAGAAGAGTGTATTTCAGAACTTGCAAGACTTCTCGGAGGCAGCACAATAACTGATGCTGTAATATCTAATGCCAGAGAAATGAAGGAAATGGCAGGAAGAATATAACATTTAATTTCTGATTTGATTGAACAATTCTGATTTGCTTTTAATTCAAAAATGATTGACAGTAATCACCTAATTTAATCTGTGACATATTGCAGATACTATTCATAGACTATTCGCAGTTGGAGGAGTCTTATGAAACGTAGCGGCAATTCATGCAGAAATGCGCCGGGAAAGGCGCTTATAGGATTATTATACAGTATATTTTTATTGGTTATTGTATTTGCCTGCGGATGCGTGTATGCAGGAAAGGTGTGCAACGATATTCCTAAGCAGATATATGTTGTATGCAATCAGGAGACAACTCTTGATTTAAAGGTACCTGTGACAGGAAATGCCGGGAGCGAGGTCGATTTTTCAAAGCCTGTAACCTTTAGGGGAGACACGGTAGGAGATTATGAGCTTAAGCTTAAGCTTTTCGGTGTGATAACGCTTCCGTCTGTCAATGTCAGTGTTGTGGATCAGCAGTATTTGTATCCGGGAGGTTTTCCTGTCGGACTTTACCTGAAAACAAACGGCGTGTATGTTGTTGAGCTTGGTGAGATAAAGGATGCTCAGAATAATGTGGTTAATCCATGCAACGGTGTTCTTGAGCCGGGAGATTATATTACTGCTGTGGACGGCAATGAAATAAGCTATAAAACAGAGCTTAATAAGTATATTCAGAAAAAATGTAACGAGTCTATACAGCTTACCGTTGTAAGAAACGGAAAATATATTGAGACAGAGGTCACACCCGTATTTACGGCAGAGGGTGATTATAAAATAGGAGTGTGGGTTAAAGATGACGCACAGGGTATAGGAACTGTTACTTACATTGATGAGAATAATGAATTTGGGGCGCTAGGACACGGTATCAGTGATGCTCAGACCGGAAATACTCTTGAAATACAGTCGGGAGAATTATATAAGACAAAAATTATTTCTATAGTTAAGGGGTCTGACGGAACACCTGGAGAATTTATAGGAACAATTGATTATCGTGTCTCTAATAAGCTGGGGGATATTGCTGATAACAGCAGGTGTGGGATATTCGGAAGCCTTAGCTCTGATGTGGTACAAAGCTACGGGCTTGAGCGTATGGCTGTAGGTTTCAGCCATGATGTTCACAAGGGCAAGGCTTATATACGAATGTACACTGAAGGTGAATTTAAGGATTATGAAGTTAAAATTACAGACTTGTCATACAATTCTGACAAAAATATAACTTTTAAGGTTACATCAAAAGAGCTTCTTGAACTTACTAACGGGGTGGTTCAGGGAATGAGCGGCTGTCCGCTTATTCAGGACGGCAAGATTGTTGGCGCAGTCACTCATGTGTTTGTCGATGACCCGACAAACGGTTACGGAATATTTATAGAAAACATGTTGCAGCAATAAATTTATAGTATAACTTTTAAACAATATCATTAAAAAGTTAAATTCTTACATTTATGTCGAATGATGTCGAATTGTGCAAAAAAATTGTCGGAAAGTGCGAAAAAATTATGTTGATTATTTTCCGTTCAGAAAATATAATATTTTTCGATATCATGATAGCATAATATGGGAGGAATTGTTTTAATGAATTGTTTAAAAGTGGCTATTGCAGATGACAACGAGAATATGCTGCGTGCTCTGGGACAGGTTATCAATGACGAAAGTGATATGAGTCTTGTGGGCACAGCAACAAACGGAAAGGATACATTTGAGATAATAAAAAGCAAGGAGCCGGATGTTGTACTTCTGGATATTATAATGCCTAACGATGATGGACTTGCAGTGATGAAGAAAGTACAGCAGGATAAAGATATTAAGAAAGAACCCGCATTTATTATAATAAGTGCAGTTGGAAAGGAGAGCGTTACCGAGGATGCTTTCAACATGGGAGCCGTATATTATTTCATGAAACCTTTCAGCAATGAAGCGCTTTTAAGCAAAATACGCTATGTGAGAAACGAGTCTAAACAAAAGTACAATAATGCTTTATCTAATAATCTTGTTAATCTTGACCATCAGGCAATTAATGAGAGAAGTCTTGAATCAGATATAACAAATATTATTCATGACATTGGTATTCCGGCACATACAAAGGGGTATCAGTATCTGAGAGATTCCATTATGCTTTCTGTAAAAGACAGAGAAGTTATAAACAGCATCACAAAGATTTTATATCCAACTATAGCAAAAATGTATCAGACAACATCAAGCAGAGTAGAGAGGGCAATACGCCATGCAATAGAGGTCGCATGGAACAGAGGAAATACCGAAACGCTAAACGGACTTTTTGGATATACTATAAGCAACGGAAAGGGAAAACCGACAAATTCAGAGTTTATTGCGCTTATAGCTGATAAAATACGCCTGGAATACAATATAAAATAGTACATAATAACAGTTCAGTCATAAGCTGTATGACAAGCAAATCATGCTTGTATGAATTTGATTGCTATACAGATTATGAGCTGAGCGTTTGATTATGAGCAAAAATTCTTGCGCATGACGAACTATTATATTATAATAACCATATATTTATTCTAGCAGGCGTTTGCTTATACGGACATGCAGTCATATTTTCTGACTGTCGTCAGTAAGAGTTAAAACACCAGCGGAATACACAATTTTATATAAAAGTTCAAGACAGAGGTTATTATTAATGCGTAAAAGAATAATGAGGTCGCTTACTGCGGCTGTTTTAATTACATCGATTATGGGAATGACGGTTTTTGCAGATGAGGTTACCGATTTAAAGAGTGAGCAGAGTTCAGTTCAGCAGGAATTAGAGGATACCGAAAATGAGCTTGCATATCTTATGGCTCAGATGGAAGAGCTGGAGCTTTTAATGGCAGAAAAGAATGACCAGATAGAACAGGCCAATGTTCAGCTTGAAGAAGCACAAAAAGAGCTTGACGAACAGTATGAGGATATGAAGCTGAGAATTAAGTATATGTATGAAGACCAGTCAGCAAGCATATCAGAGGCGTTTCTTTCATCGCAGAATATGAGCGAGGTTTTAAATAAGACAGAATATATTAAGCAGGTATATAATTATGACCGCAGCAAGCTTGATGAGATGTCAGAGATAGCCAGGAATATAAGCGATATTAAGACAGGACTTGAAAATGACAAGGCCTCACTTGAAAGTATGGCATCTGAGCTTACATCAAAGCAGGCTTTGTTATATACAACGATAGATGATTTGAAGGCCAAGGACGCGGATTATGAAACAAAGATAAAAGAGGCTCAGAGAAGAGCGGCGATTGCTGTTACGCCTTCAATTCCTTCAACAACTGTAACCGTAAATAATGACTCTGAGCTTGCCAACAAGGTTGTCTCGCTTGCATATTCACTGCTGGGAGTTCCTTATGTTTCCGGCGGCTCATCACCTTCGGGTTTTGACTGCTCGGGCTTTACATCATATTTATACCGTCAGTTCGGCATTACGCTGTCGAGGTCATCTTCGGCGCAGGCGTACGGCGGAGTTTCAGTTCCGTTAGCGAGCGCGCAGCCTGGTGATATTATATGTTATCCGGGACACGTTGCTTTATATATTGGAGGCGGTCAGATTATTCATGCACCATATCCGGGAGAGGTTGTTAAAATTGCATCAGTCAATATTATGACTATTACAGATGTAAGACGTTATTGGTAATCGCATTTTTTATGTGCAGAAATGGAGGAATGATATGAAAAATGTTTTATTTATTGCATCTGAGGCAGTTCCTTTTATCAAGACAGGTGGACTAGCTGATGTTGTAGGCTCACTTCCGAAGTATTTCAATAAAGATGAGTTTGACGTAAGGGTCATGATTCCAAAGTATACATGTATTCCGTGGGAGTACAGGCAGAATATGGTGTACAAGACGCATTTTTATATTGATTTGGCATGGCGTTCACAGTATGTGGGCGTATTTGAAATGGAATATGACGGAGTTATTTTTTATTTCATTGATAATGAGTTTTATTTTTCAGGTCCTAAGCCTTACAGTTGGATTCATGAGGATATTGAAAAATTTGCATTTTTCAGCAAGGCAGCTCTATCTGCAATTCCGGTGCTCGGATTTAAGCCGGATATTATACACTGTCATGACTGGCAGACAGGTCTTATTCCTGTTTATCTCAAAGAGAGATTTTCTCAGGGCGAGTTCTATCAGGGAATAAAGTCTATTATGACTATACATAATCTTAAGTTCCAGGGAATATGGGATATTAAAAAGGTTAAGGATATTACGGGGCTTCCTGATTACTTCTTTACACCTGATAAGCTTGAGGCATATAAGGATGCGAATTATCTGAAGGGCGGTATCGTTTATGCTGACTGGGTTACAACTGTGAGTGCGACATATGCTGAGGAAATTAAGACTCCTTTCTATGGAGAGCATCTTGACGGATTGATGAATGCGCGTTCAAACTGTCTTACAGGTATTGTGAACGGTATAGATTATAATGTTTATAATCCTGAGACGGATAAATATATTGTCGCGAATTATAATCAGATTACTTTCCGCAAGGAAAAATGGAAAAATAAGGTTGCTCTTCAGAGAGATTTGGGGCTTACTGAGGATAAAGGCAAGTTTATGATTGGTATTGTGTCGCGTCTGACAGATCAGAAAGGCTTTGACCTTGTAGCGTATGTTATGGATCAGCTCTGCGCTGAAGATGTTCAGCTTGTTGTACTTGGAACGGGTGAAGAGAAGTATGAGAATATGTTCAGACACTATGATTGGAAGTATAATAACCGAGTGTCAGCAAACATATATTATTCAGAAGAATTGTCTCATAAAATATATGCCGCATGTGATGCGTTTCTCATGCCTTCTCTGTTTGAGCCGTGCGGATTGAGCCAGCTTATGAGTCTGCGTTACGGAACTGTTCCTATTGTAAGAGAAACAGGCGGACTTAAAGATACAGTGGAGCCTTATAACGAATACGAAAGTACCGGCACAGGTTTTTCGTTTGCTAATTATAACGCACATGAGATGCTTGGCATTGTGAATTATGCAAAGAGTGTTTATTATGACCATAAGCGCGAGTGGAACAAGATTGTTGACCGCGGAATGAAAGCTGATTTTTCATGGAATAATTCTGCAAGAAAGTATGAGCAGTTGTACAGGAGTTTATAAAAAAGTACTTGCTTTTTTCAACATCATGTGTTAGACTGTTTAAGTCTTGCGGATGTGGCGGAATGGCAGACGCAGCAGACTCAAAATCTGCCGATGGCAACATCGTGCGGGTTCAAGTCCCGCCATCCGCATTAAATCTTATTATAAAACCCCTTGAAATATGTATGTTTCAAGGGGTTTTTGTGTTTTATTACAATGAAAAAATGGCAGTTAAGCGACAAAAGCATAAATATACTTGCTTTTCAATTTTTCCCGTTATATCATTTAGTAAAAAGTGATTTTTTGTTGCATTTATTATGTTTTAAAATCAAAATTAAATATGTGGAGTACAAATGAGTAACCTTAATTATATTTTTTTTGAAGAGTTCAAGCATCTTGAAAAATTATGCAGGGAAATTTACCAATCTAATTCCGGTGTTAGTGATTATATCAATGACATGGAGAATGTATCTGCAAAAGATTACAGGAACATTAAGGATTGGGAAAGGGATTTGAAACAATTAAAAAGACTTCGAAAAATAAGAAATACTTTGGCGCATGTTGAAGGGGCTTTCAGTGAAAACATATGCACGCAAAATGATATTGACTGGCTTAAAGAATTTTATAAACGTATTATGAAGCAAACAGATCCTATTGCGTTGTTGCGTCAAAATTCCAAAACAACATATCAAATTCCAAAACAACAAACTATAAAACAATTTGATCTGGATATCATTAAACAAATTAATTCCTCAGAAAGAAAAAATAATGAAGAAGAAAATGAAAAATATTCATGGAAGGATATTTTGATTGGCTTTGGCTTGGTTATTGTTTTGATTATGATTGTATTGACAGTGTATTTTACATATTTAATGTATCAATGATTAAAATGTAATAAATTTAATTTATTTGTTTTGTGTTTTAAGCCGATGCGCGTTGAAGTGCAGCGAAGGAATAGGGATGAATATGATTGATTGTAAGCAGATTCAGAAAATGATTGTACCGTTTGCAAAGGGAGAACTCACTCTCAAAAGTGAGGAAATGTTTGTCAAACATTTAATGAATTGCCATGATTGCCGTGAGGAATTTGAGATATACTATATTGTTGAGTATGGTTTAAATGAACGGGAAATTAAGGGATTACCGGAAAAATATAAGACTTTGATTAAGGATTATGATTTCAGCGGTCTGGTTGAGGAAAAGTTAAAGGACAGTGAGATAAAGACAGCGAATATCAGGAGAGCAGAGCACTTTATGCGAATGTGTCTTTTGTTTGTAAATATTTGTATGGTTTTGACTTTTTTAGTATTGATGATAATTCTGTATTTTTGATTCGTTTATAAGCCGCAGCATGGAGGAAAATGATGAGTAAAAAATTAATTTTGATAGACGGACACAGCATATT
>CASFUI010000264.1 GCA_949297565.1 uncultured Eubacteriales bacterium | reverse complement strand
CATGACAGATGAATAAATACATTGTCCACCTTTGCGGCCTCATCCCTTACTTTTTGCAGATATTCCCTGTCCGCCGCGTCGTCTGACACAGCTCCGCAGAGATGATATTCATAATCCTTGAAAATATTCTGATGCTTGACGAAAAACTGCACCATCTCAAGCTGCTTCTTGCTGTGCGCGGAGACAAAAAAACGCCCTACGCTTATAATAATATTTTTCTTCTTTGACTCCTCATATCTGCCCTCAATCTCTTTTTCACTGAACACAGGCGGGTACACGACATAATCCTTTTTGCTTTTTCCCCAGTACTCCTCCTGCCACCTGTTCGTAAACTGTGAATTGCTTATAAAAACATCATAGCTTCTATAATAAAGAGCATCCAAAAAAGCTCCAAAAAGCTTATGAAAAATTGTCTTATTAAGCTCCCACCTGTATCTTAACGGCGGAAACATCACCTCATATATATTCTTTTGAGCCTTTCCTATATGTTTGCTCAAAAACATAAAGTTGATAAATAAATCGTATTCCTTCGTGGCTCTCTCAAGCGCCCTCTTGTTCTTAAGATACTGCTTATATCCGTCAACATACGGCATATACGGCAGCGCCAGCCGACGAATCTGAGTATTTTTCAGGTCAAGTCCGAACTGTCTGTTTAAATCCTCAATTGTCACAAAATCATCGGCATATACATCAAAAACCTCATTGCTGTGAACAAGAATATCTATATCCACCTCATGGTTATAATACTCCTCCATGAACTGGCAAAGATACCCCATATGTTTCTCTCCGCCGCCTCTGGTAGCGACATACGGATTTAATACCGCAACTTTCTTTCTTTTCGACATAATCGTCTCCATTCCTGTATTGACTTTTATACCAATTTATTATTCTACATCCCTGTGATTTTTTTTGCAATACATTTTATACAGTGTATAGACAGGATTCCTAGAAATAAACTGTCTGAAAAATTCTATTTTATCTCTCTGCTCGGCAATTAGCTGATTTTTTTGCTGTAATTCAGCCCGCTCTTTCATTATGCAGTCAGTCATGAGCTTCGCAGTCTCCTCCATAGT
This sequence comes from uncultured Eubacteriales bacterium, assembly GCA_949297565.1. GTDB lineage: Bacteria > Bacillota > Clostridia > Lachnospirales > Lachnospiraceae > Lachnospira. Next base: position 15,266 of record CASFUI010000264.1, on the reverse strand, counting down.
CATGTGCTCTGCCTCAATAACTATTTTGTCGTAATGCGGCTTGGACAGCTTAAAGTGGAGCTGCCCGTCATTATTGTCAAAGCAGAAGATATTCCCATCCCTGAAATATGCATTGCAGGAATCAAATTCGAGCTCCTCGCTCTGCTCGCCCTCAATGCCCTGTGCTTTTATCAGCTTAATGCTGCACGGAAAGTTTGCCGGGTCGAATCTCAGCTTTACAGCCCCCGAAATATCACTGCATTCATAAATATAATGTTTTTCGTCGGCATGCACACGCCATCTGGCATATTCCTCATAACCGCCTCTTCCGTAGTCAAAAAAGGCCTGAGCGTACAGATAATCGGCATATTTTATAATCTCATCAAGATTCTTAGCATCGGCATGCTTTGAAATAATATATACATACTGATATACTTCCCCGTATTTTCTTGTTTTAAGCATATTTGCCAACTTTTCAGGAAGCTCTGCATAGGTATTCTCAAATTCATTCAGCCCCACCTGAGTGTAGGTGGCATAGCGCTTCTCCACATACAGACCGCACTGCGCCACAAATCTGTCAAGTGATTCCCTCGTATAAAAATGAACATGCGTACTGTCCATAAGCCCCGTCGAGGTATAGTCAAATTTATTTTTCAGAAGGTCGATTATAACAGAGTTATGCGCTATATTCGGAACCGAAACACATATTCTTCCGTCGGGCGCAAGCATATCTGCCGCCCTTTTCATGACCTCCTCCGCGCGGGTGAGATGCTCGAGCACATCCGCAAATAAAATATAATCGAACTTTATTCCGGCAAACTTTTCAACCCACTCATAGTCCTGTATGTCTCCAATGACACAATCCTCCGCCCACTGCGCGGCAATCTTCCCCGCCTCTTCGTCCAGTTCAACAATATAAACCGTGCAGTTTTTCTCATTCTTGAGATACCTGGTAAGCCTGCCGCTCGCAGGTCCGAACTCCAGCACGACAGAATTATCCTTTATATTGTTGATGAAAATTGTCATTGTGTTATTAAATGAAAAATCAATCTCAGTTGCGTATTTCATTTTTTTCTCCTTTTAATTCCACCTGTACAGAAGCATCTCAATTAACTCCACTTATGCGGAAGTATCTCAATTCCCTCTGCAATATACCCCATTTTTACAAAAACCTCTCTGTATTTCGTCCTGTAATCGAACGGAACAGACGCCGTCTGGTCGTATACGGCAACATCAAAATAATATCCGCCGCCCACAAGATTAAAACTGTCATAGGTCAGGGTCACTGAATTATATCCCTTCTCCCACGGCACATCAACCTTATCCAGAAGTGTATTTAAACCGCATACATAAAGATTATCCAGTCTCAGCAAAGCTATTCCGACAACAGGATTTTTTATTGTCGTATCGTTTACATAATATGTCAGCTTAAGACTTATCTTCTCTCCGTGTTCAATCTCCTCCGTCTCCTCGCCCCTGCTGTTCATTATTTTAAGAGATACAACCTCCGCAATCTCAACGGTGGACTCCAGATCCCGCTCTCCTTCTGCTGCGCTTTTCATCACGTCATTGCCCGTATTATCCTTTGCGTCGTCCTTCTCATCGCTCTGCGCGTCAAGCATTTTAAGGTAGTCGAGATATTTATCGGTAATCAAATCTACGTCTCCGTCCGCTTCGAGATGTCCCTCGTTAATCCAGATTGCCCTTGTACAGAAACGCTTGATAGAGTTTATATCATGACTCACATAAAGTATTGTTATTCCCTTTTCCTTAAACTCAAGGAACTTGTCCATACACTTGAGCTGAAACCGCACGTCTCCCACTGCAAGCGCCTCATCTACAATGAGAATGTCCGGCTCGACATTTATAGCCACCGCAAACGCGAGACGCACAAACATTCCGCTCGAATATGTCTTGACCGGCTGGTTAATGTACTCGCCTATATCGGCAAATTTTACTATGTCGTCAACCCTCTTGTCCATTTCCTCACGGCTGTATCCCATAATCGTGCCGTTAAGATAAATGTTTTCCATGCCGGTATACTCATTGTTAAAGCCTGCCCCCAGCTCAAGCAGCGCCGATACCTTTCCGTTAATCTTAAGGCTTCCCTCCGTCGGCGTCAAAACCTCTGTCAGCAGCTTTAGAAGCGTTGACTTTCCTGAACCGTTCTTTCCTACAAAACCGACTGTCTCACCAGGTTTTATCTTAAAATTCAAATCCCGCAGCGCGTAAAAATCCTTGTGATAACACTTCTTTACAGGCGACAGCGCCTCCTTCAGTCTGTCCGAAGGCTTATCATACAGCTTATATACCTTGCTCAGGTTTTCTACTTCAATACTATATTCCATGATTATCTCCATTCGTATGCAAAGTCTTCTTACATCACATCCGCAAAATGCGGTTTCATTTTATTAAATACTGCTCTGCCCAATATAAAAAGTATAATGACAACTCCCCAGAAATATACTGTCTGAAGAGGGTGTTCCCAGAAACCTATCTGACGTATGAGAGAATCTCTGTACCCTTCTACGATATAGTACATCGGATTAATCTTTAAAATCGGCTGCATAAAAGCAGGATACTGAGACTCTGAGATCATAATCGGAATAACCCACATGGCGTACTGCATCACAATTCCTACAATCTGAGCCATATCCCTGAAAAATACATTTACGGCGCTCGTAAGATATACCAAAGCTACCGAGAAGCAAAAAACACCGAAAGAATAGTAAAGCATCTGAAAAGCATACACGGTAGGTACCTTTCCATAAATTATATAGACAATCAGCACCAGCGCAATAAAGAAACAGTGTACAAACGCCGCCGATATTATCTTTATAAGAGGGATAATATCTATATTAAATTTCATTTTTTTTACGATATAGCCGTATTCAATGAGACAGTTGGTACTTGTATTCATGGCATCATTTAAGAAAAACCACGGACACATTCCGGCAATCAGCCACAAAAGATACGGAAAATCCGGCAGTTCCGGAAGCGGTCTTGACCTGAAGCCCTTCTCAAAAACTATCCAGTAAATAGAAACTATTACTATCGGCTGAGCAAACGCCCATATTACGCCAAAATATGAGCCCGCAAATTTAGTCTTAAAGTCATTCTTTGCGAGTCTCATTATCATCTTTCTGTCCTTTAAAATCGCTTTTAAACTCTTCACTTTTTAAATCTCCATTCTGTTTATGACACAGCAAATCTGATATTATCATTTTCACAAAGCCATTGTATAATTTTATCAGAGTTTTCCTGTCAGCACAAGAAATCTTGCAACTCGGTTGTCCCTTGCCGTCTGTCGGAATACGAGCCCCTTTTTCAAAATACACAGGCGCGCCTTAAAACTGTGTTTTGATTTCACCAGAAGCGCCGCGGTCTTTTTCATTTCAGGCGTAAGATACTTTCCGTATATCTCAAGAAAACACTCTATCTGACGATAGGTACTTCCTCGAGCCGCAAAAAGCTGAGAAAACCTGTACTTCCACAGACTGATTGTGCCCTGAATATCACCATATGCATTATCTGAGTGCTGCCTGTACTTTATATACGGTTTCTCGTCATAATACACCTTTCCCAGAGAAACTGCAATCATATAAATCCACCAGTCATGCATAACCGTGTACTCCGGAATATCTTTTAACAGCATATCTTTTAATTTTCTGTTGATCATGCATGTACATCCTGTACACAGATTTTCCACGAGAGCGTTCTCCCAAGTAAGTCTCGGAGCTTTAAACGCGCTGACGCTCTTCACATTCAGCTCCCCGTCCGTAATTTCCTTAGCGCCGCAGTATGCAGCCGGAAAATCACAGCCTCCTCCTGTTGCGGCTTTATTTGTATCACTGATTTCTGGCTCTTCATTTAATTTATCACCGGCTCCGCACAGCGCTTCAAGCTTCTTTACCGCCCTCTCAACCTTACCCGGATACCAGTAATCGTCCTGGTCCGAAAAAGCGTAATAATCAGCGTCAGGCGCATTTTCCAGAAGTTCAAAGAAATTTCCTGCCGCGCCCAGATTCTTCCCCTTATTATCAAGTATTTTAATGCGGCTGTCCAGCTCTGCATATCCTTCAATTATCTCCGGCGTTTTATCACCGGAACAGTCATCCCTTATAAGCAGCTCCCACGATGTAAAAGTCTGATTTATAATACTGTCAAGCTGTTCTTTAAGATATTCCTGACCGTTATAGACAGCCATCAATATAACTACCTTTTTATCTGCCATATCTGTCCCCATGCCTGCGCGCTCTCTTCGCAAGCCTTATATAATAATTCTGGAGCCTGACTCCCTCTCTTGAAATCTCATATCCCGCGTCAGCAACTAAAGCCGCGTCAGCCTGACGCTTCTTTGTATAGCACTCTTTACCGCGTTCCGGGAATTTTCCGGCACTTGCCCCCGGCGCCAAGGTCTGCGTACCTCCGGCATATCTCAAAATTGTATCCGCCCACGTTCCCGTGTTTTTGCTGTCTATACTTAAAAATTTGACTCTCCCTGTCAGATTGACCTCGCGCGTAATTTCTGATGAGAGGACACACTCAAGTCCTGCCGCCTGTGCCTCCACGCAAACCACCGGAAGTCCCTCATAGCGGGACGGAAGCACAAACACATCCATAGCCTGCATATACGCTGCTGTGTCGTCGGTTATTCCGATAAACCTTACACAGCTTTCAAGAGCCATTTTTGCCGCCTGTGCCTTTATATCCTCAAACAGCTCACCGCCTCCGATTAAAAGCAGCACGCTGCTGTTATTTTTTTCATATACCTTTTTAAAGACCTCCAGCAGATATTCATGATTTTTCTGCGGAGCAAATCGTCCCACATGTCCTACAACAAAGGCGTTTTGTAATCCAAGCTCTGTTCGCATCCGCTCTCTTACATTTTCATCAAACATAAACCGGCTCGTATCTACTGCATTATTAATTATTTTTACGCCGTCAAGCGTGTGATACAGATATAAAGCCGCTTTTTGTCCGCATGCGCACCTTACGTTTGAAAACTTAAGCCCGTAATTATTGAGCAGAAAATTTCTTAGCTTTTTAACTGCTCCGTCTGCTCCTCTGGCATTGTGGCTGTGAATAATCCTGCATTTTATGCCGTATTTTTTCGCGAGCTTCATATAAATAAATGCCGCGTTAGGCTCATGACCGTGTATTATATCATACTCAGCCGCATGTGCCGACAAAACAGCCTCAATCTTTCTTTTTAGCGAGCCGTCAATAACCCGCTTTCCCGTGAGAGCGCCAACCTCGTATATCCTGGAACAATTTGCTTTGCAGAACTCCCTGACATTTTCAGGGACAGGCTTAAACGTCATAAAATCAAAATTGACTTTCTCATGGTCCATATATCTGTAATAATTTAAAAGCATAGAGCTCACGCCGCTGTTTAGGCCCATGTCCTCTATAATCTGCAATACTCTTACCATATAATCCCCCATTGAGCTGTATTACCGACAACAGTCATACGTAAGCTGTCTTAAGTCTATCAGCACTCCTTTGGTCTGTATGTCGGGGTAACTTCTTTTATTATACTGCGTATATCGTCTGTCTCGGAATATGCTGCTTCTTTAAGAAGCTCAAGATTATCAAAGAATTTCTCCTTATCAAATTCAATCGGCTTGCCTATATGAATGAGCTTATTCTCTGTATCCTGAAGCCCCTCCTCATTCATAAGCAGCTCCTCATAGAGCTTCTCGCCTGGTCTTAACCCGGTATACTCAATCTCCATATCAACTCCGAGCGTATATCCCGACAGCCTGATAAGATTTTTTGCCAAATCGTCTATTTTTACCGGCTCTCCCATATCGAGAATAAAAATCTCGCCGCCCTTAGCATAAGCTCCAGCCTGAAGAACAAGCGAAACCGCCTCCGGTATTGTCATGAAATATCGTATAATGTCAGGATGAGTAACTGTAACAGGGCCTCCTGACGCAATCTGTTTTTTGAAAAGCGGAATTACGGAGCCGTTGCTGCCGAGAACATTGCCGAATCTTACCGCCACAAAATCCGTCTCAGAGCGCTCATTATATGCCTGAATAATCATCTCGCATATTCTCTTCGTCGCCCCCATGACATTCGTAGGATTAACCGCCTTGTCAGTGGAAATCATAACAAACTTGCTTACATTATATTTATCCGCCATTTTCGCGACATTCCATGTTCCTACCACATTATTTTTTACAGCCTCATTCGGGCTTACCTCCATAAGAGGAACATGCTTATGCGCCGCGGCATGATATACAATATCCGGCCTGTACTGCGCAAACACAGACTCAAGGCGCGATATATTTCTGACTGAGCCTATGAGCGTTACAACATTCGCCTCGGGATATTTCATTTTAAGCTCCTGCTGAATGTCATAGGCATTATTTTCATATATATCGAATATAATCAGGCACTTCGGCTTATGGCTCACAAGCTGCCTGCAAAGCTCCGAGCCAATCGAGCCGCCTCCGCCCGTAACCATAACCGTTTTTCCGGATACATATCCCATAATAGATTCTATATCTACCTTTACAGGGTCTCTACCAAGCAAATCGAGAACGTCTACGTTTCTGATATCATTGATGTTGATTTCGCCGTCAACCATCTGGTAAACTCCCGGCAGGATTTTAAGGTTGCAGGACGTTTCCTTGCATATATTTAAAATCGCCCTCTTATCGTCTGTTGACGCCGAAGGAATTGCAAATATAATCTCGTCAATATCATAGTAGCGCGCGTAAGCCTTAATCTGCTCTCTCGTGCCTACAATCTTTACTCCCCTGATATACTTTCCGACCTTGCTCTTGTCATCGTCAATGATACATACAACCTTAGAGTTGTCAAGATACCTTGAGTTGGAGATTTCACGCATCAGCACGCTGGTCGCCTCTCCAGCTCCGATAATCATGATTTTGACCTGTTCGGAGGTATGTCTGTACTCATTTATAACCTGTCGTATCATCCTGTACATAAATCGGCTTGCGCTCATTGCTATAATCAGGAACACTCCCGATGTAAAATAACACGACCTCGGAAGCATCCACCCCATGAACGCCGTAAAGCACAGATGGGCAAGCTCCGTCACGATACATGCCTCAACTATTTTATAAAGCTCGGCAATGCTGGCATACTGCCAAAGACTGTGGTACATTCTGAAACACCAGAATATAACAAGCGTAATCAGAGTAAACGGAACCACATTTAAAATATATTTATTTATATATTCCTGCGGTATGCTCGCGATGCTTATATCAAACCTCATAACAAGCGACAGAAAAACCGCTCCGTTTATAAGGATAATATCCGTTATAATCAAAAAGATTCTTCTAACAAGAAGCTGTAATTTATCTTTCCTTGTCTCTTCCATTTCTTTCTCTAATTCCTTTCACCCAGCGGGGCATTTTAATTAACCCTACTAATGTACCAATTCCGTAACTCAAATGCAACAATAAAAAAAGAAACGGAAGCGCTGCGCATGTAACATTGCGCTTCCTGCCCGCCTTTATAACCGATACAGCAGACATAACAAAAGCAAGTACAGCATAAAGCGACCACATAAGCTTTGTAAGCGACGACACCAGTGTTTTAAGAGCGCCGAACACCTTAGCACACGCCATACCGGCGGCTGACGCACATTTCTTAAGGCCTCCGAACACTGTAAGTCCCGCAGCAGACAAAATAACAGCAGCGACAAACACAAACGGCACAAAGTGATAAATTGAGAGACATTTCGGACATACTCCCGTTGTCAGCCCAATCCAGAAGCCGTTGGCATACTTTTGCTTAAGCATTTTTATAAGGCTTCCCCTTGTGTACTGCCACGAAATGATTTCAGGGCAGAACGCCAGCTTAAACCCCGCCTTTCTCATTCGGTAATGTATCTCGTTATCCTCGGTGCGTGCCAAATCCTCATTGAAAAAGCCGACCTTATCGAACACCTCACGCCTGTATGCAGCATGAAAAAGCGAATTGACATATTTCTTTCCGGGGTTATTCCGGTAAGGCGCGATACTTGAGCCGAACATCGAGCTCTCCGCAAGAAGCAGGGTCTGATTAAAAGGAGTGTCATTGACTATGATATTCGGACGCCTCCCGCCCACAATGTACTCTCCCTTCTCAAGCTCGGCTACATTCTTGCTCACAAAATCTTCAGGTATCTTGGCATGAGCATCGACCTTCAGTACAGCCTCACCCTCATAAGCCCTGAGAGCCACATTCCAGCCCGACGGAAGCGTTCTCTTAGGATTGTCAAGCACGGCAACACGCCTGAACTCCCCGCCGTACTCCGCCGCAAACTGTTCCATAAGCTCTATAGTCCTGTCCGTCGAGGCGCCGTCAACCAGAATAACCTCCATATCTTTATGCGGGTAATCCTGAGCGGCAATATCCCCAAGAATGCCGTTAATTGTTTCTTCCTCATTATAAGCAATCACGCAGATTGAGATAAACATATAGCCTCCGTAAACAAACTATTTTTTAATCACTGAGTAAAATGTATTCCAAAGAACGCTGCAGTCATCAGCAAATCCGAACTTTCTCAAACTTTCAAGGTTATATTTCATCTTCACTGGAAGTACCTCTTTTAAGTATGTCTCATCCGCATTTGCGGCGTCCTTTAAAAGCTTGTCCTCATCCTTATACGCAATGCTTGTCCTTGAAGTAAGCCCTGCCGGAAGCAGCAGAGTAGCATACATTTCAGGCGTATAGTGCTTCACGTATTTTATAACCTCAGGTCTTGTCCCAACAAGCGTCATATCGCCCGCAAGAATATTAAAAAGCTGCGGGAACTCGTCAAGGCGGAACTTCCTCAAAAATCTTCCCACCCTTGTTATTCGCACATCTTTGTCAACTGTCACCTGGCTTCCCAGCTTTGAGGCATTTTCAACCATAGTTCTGAACTTATATATTCTGAATATTTTTCCGTACTGTGTTACCCGCTCCTGCCTGAAAAAAACAGGCCCCTTTGAATCCAGCTTAATCATCACGGCAATAACCAGCATCGGAACAGCAAGAAATACCAGCATAATACCGGAAACTATAACATCAAACAGCCGCTTTATCTTAAACCAGCGGCTTCTCCTTACAAGAATATTATAGTATTTGCGCACCTCTCTTGTTCTCATTTTGTCCGGGAGGTCTTTCCACTGTCTTAACTCCATCTTACTGCCTTTCCGGGCTGTAATCTGCCCATAAATCCGGTAAACCCGCGCTGTTATACCTCTTTCTTAAGCCTGTTGAAATTATCAATCACATACTCTGTCTGCTCGTCCGTCAGAAGCGTATGCAGAGGAAGCGTTATTTCATTTTTATACATTTCATACGAATTAGGAAAATCTTCTATATTAAATCCGAGATTTTTATATGCCGTGTGCATCGGCAGCGGTTTATAGTGCACATTCGTCGCAATTCCCGCCTCTGCCATAGCTGTAATCAGCCTGTTTCTCTTATCCTCGTCAAATCCCAGGACTCTGACAAGCATGAGATGCCCGCTTGAAATAATATCGCCGTCAAAATGCTTAAGCATCATAATATCATCAGCTTTAAGACGCTCCTCATATCTCTCAATTAGCTCTCTTCTTCTGTCAAGCAGCCCTCTGTAACGCCTCTGCTGTACGAGACCGATAGCCGCCATAATATCAGTCATGTTGCACTTAAAATAAGGTCCGACTATATCGTACTCCCACGCTCCCAGCTTTGTCTTGGCAAGCGCGTCCTTTGACTGTCCGTGAAGCGTAAGCAGCATAAGTTTTCTGTATATTTCCCCGCTGTCAACTCCCGGAAGCTCGCGCCACACGAGGCCGCCGCCCTCGGCAGTTGTAAAATTTTTCACGGCATGAAAAGAAAAGCTTGTAAAATCAGCACACTCTCCGCTCATTCTGCCTCCCCTCGACGCACCGTAGCCATGCGCGGAATCGGCTAAAATAAGAATATGCCCGAGCGCCTCCTGCATAGCGCAGGCAGGTTTAAACAAGCTTTTTTTTGCATCAACGACCGCACGTATGCGGTCATAATCGACCATCACGCCGCCTATATCAACAGGAATTATAGCCTTTGTATGTTCATTTATCATGCTCTCCAGAGCATCATAGTCAAGATGAAATGTCCCCTTGCGCACATCCGCCAGACGCAGCTTTGCCCCCACATGGCAGACAACACTTGCGCTTGCTGTATAGGTATACGCAGGAACAATGACCTCGTCCCCCGGACCAATCCCAAAAAGACGCAGAGCCATCTCCATACAGGCAGTCGCCGAATTTAAGCACACACCTCCCGAAGCATGTGTAAACTCTGCCATTTTTTTCTCAAGCTCCTTTGTCCTCGGTCCCGTAGTTATCCAGCCTGAACGCAGGACTCCTGCAACTGCCTCGATTTCAGCCTCCGTTATATCAGGCGGTGAAAAAGGTACACTCATCTTATCTGTCATTTCGTTGTTTCCTCCTCGGTTACAGACTCATCTGTTTTAACCATATCAGGGAAAGCATAGTTTAAATCCCCTGAACTGTTTGCGATTGATATAGTATAGCTAATGGTATTATATCCATTTTTTGTAAGAGTTATAGTCTTATTTCCCGCTTTTTTCTCAAATGAGCACGGAACTATCCCCACATAGACGCTGTCCACATACAAGGCGGCTCCCTCCGGAGCAGTCACGTTCACCTTATATCCGCCGGTCAGGTCTGACGCGGTAGTGCTGTTTGTCGAGGAGGACTTTGCAGTCATGTCAATCACTTTTGTAAAGTACGCCGAATTGACTACAAACGTCTCTGTATATTCCTCATAGTGATTAGCCTTGAGTGTAAGCGTGTGTCGTCCGTAGGTAAGCTGAACAGGCGATGAATAATCAACCTCATCGCCGTCAATAGTCATAATCGCATTCTGAGGTGTAATCTTAAAATTAACCGTCCCCTGTTTAGTTGCGGGAAGTGTATACTCGCTGAAATCAACCGATGTCTCCTGTCCCTTTTCGACAGTCACTGTCTTAGAGCCTGTAAGCCCTGAAGCCTGAAGCTCTACAGTGTAGGTTCCCTCCCGTGCAGTAACCAGCATATCGCCGGTAACGCCGATAAGCTGGCTTCTTCCTATGCTGGCATATCCGCCCTCAAACGCGTCAACACCGCTGAATTTGATGTATCCGTGTCCGGCGTCAACAGTGATAGAATACACTTTGTTGTCTATACCGCGAAGCGTCACCACGTCCTGCTTTACTATCTGTGCAATCGAAATCTTTTCGCCATCCGACAAAATCAGCGCATTGCTGTCGTACACAAGATTTGCAGCGCCCACCGTTATCTTCCTTGTGCTCTCGTCAAACACAAGTCCCTCGATGCCTGTTCTCTCCCATGCGTCACTGGCGCCGTAAATTGATATGGCAGTGCCGTTTTCACTGCATTTAACCTCATATATTTCGCCCAGCTCCATGTTTGAAGCCGCCATAACCGTTCCGTACTTTGTCTGAATATCAGTACCACCCGTATACGGTACTTCATACTCTATTCCCGTTGATATTTCCACAAATCTCATTTTTTTTGAAGCTGTATCAAGTGAGGAGAGCACTCCCTCTATAACAATATCATCCGAATCAACCGTTGTCGGAGCTTCGGTTATTGACTTGCTCGGTGCCGGAAGAATTGAACTGCCCGGTATTATTGTACTTTTTTTGCCGCTCTGCGAGCAGCCTATAAGTATTGTGCTTATAAATACCGTCATAATATAAACCGAAGCAGCACGATATATTTTATTTAAAATATTTTTCTGTTTCATATGTACTCCAAATATTTACCCATGCCTGACAACCAGACGCAGAGCCTTATACATGGCTATATTATCACAACGAGCATATTGTTGCAAGAAAATCAAGTCTCCGGCTGTTCTGCGCTATCACAAGCTGAAGCTTCTCCATGCTCTTAGGCGGTATCCATGCCTTGTTCATATTGTAATAATAATTTATAAGCTTCCAGAATTTCTCCGGAAAAGAAAAAAGCACCGACAACAACTCCAAATCTTTCTCGGAGATTGCCTTCACTCTATCATATTCATCAAGCATCTTATATGCCACCTGAATATCCCAATCATATTTCTCTAATATTTTTCTCATAAATTGATATAAATCACAAATCTGACATTCGTTTCTGCACTTGTCGAAATTCGTTACAGCCACGCCGCTGTTTAAAAATAACACATTATGATAGCTGTAGCTGCCGTGCATAAGCTCTCCGTTTTCCTCAGCCCTTGCAAACCGTTCGTCGAAGCGTCCGTCGGTGAGTTTTTTAACAGCCTCTACCGCCTCGACGTAGAATGAGCCAATATTTTTATATGCAAGGAGTTCAAATTCCGAGCGCTTTTTCTTATTTTTCAGGTAATTTGACGCAAGCTTTAACTCCTTCATATGGCGCACGTAGCTCTCCGACAGCTTGAGCCTTTCCACCGCGGGATTTTTGCCGCTCTCCATGAAATACACCGCTGCTTCGTCAAGCGCCGTGTGCAGCTTTGCAAGCGCCGCTACGGCTGCCGACACATCCGAAATGTCCTTTACGCTGCACTCGCTCCCCTCAAACCAGTTTTTCAGGATATATTTTCTGCCGTCCTCCTCATGTGTGGTTATCAGTTCACCTGACGCATTCCTGACAAAAGTATCCACATTCAAAAAGCCGTTTTCCGATACGGCTCTCGTAATCATATCTTCTCTCTCATAATAACGGTCAGGATGCACGCACTCTAAAAACAGTTTCACGCCCTGCTCAGTGGCAAGTATCATCCCTCCTCTTCCTCTTGCCACACGATATACATCTATATCATACTGCTTTAATGCGTCCAGTGATTTTTCATTCATACCCTGCCTCCACACTTCCATATGTCTGTCTTATCATATGAGCGGGCAGATTGAAAAATTCCCCCAACTTAATCAAGATGTTCAATTAATGCAATGAGTGTCGCCTTATCATTCAGTCTCGGATTCTCAATTACTATATGGAGAAGCTTATCGAGCGTCCTGCCTATCTGCGGCCCCTTAAGCCCATACTCCATCAAGTCATTTCCCGTTATATCCAAATCCTTTACGGAAATGCAGTCTCCTCTCCTTGTTATCTCTTCATACATTGCCCGAAGAACAGCAAGGTGTTTTCTCCGTCCGTAAAGCTTAATCCCCGTAATCTCCTCTTTTGCCGCTATAATTGTCTCCTCATGTTCAAACATCATAAGCAGAAGCTCCCTGCCATATCTGTGAATTGCCTCCCTCACGGCAGGCTCATTTTCCTCTATCACAACTTTGGAATTGGCAACGAGCTTGGCAGCGTGCTCTATAGTGTAATTGTCAAGCTTCAGAGACTTGAGTACCGCACGCGCCGCCTCAGGCTCCAGTGTGTTGAGAAGCGCCGCATATCTTTGCACAGGCGTTTTTCCGGCATTTTTGAGCATTGCCACAGCGCTTTTTGCGTATTTGCTTCCCAAAAGCTTTCCCACCTCCGGCAGAACATGCGAAAAAAGCCCTGTCTCCTGATAGCGCACAACATATTCAGGGTGCTCAGAGAGCAGAGTTTTAACAAGCTCCACCTGGACGCGCTCCATGCTCACATGGCTTATAGACGGCGCAAGTTCAGAGATTGCGCTGTATGTATTTTTTTCTATGTCAAATCCCAGCTGTGCCGAAAAACGCACCGCGCGCATCATTCTGAGCGCATCCTCTGTAAATCTCTCTCTCGCATCCCCGACACAGCGTATAACCTTTTTTTCTAAATCCTCCATACCCTCAAACTCATCAACAAGGCCGTCTCTTTCATTATAAGCCATCGCGTTTATCGTAAAATCCCGCCGTTTTAAATCATCTTTTAAGCTTGCGGAAAATTCCACCTGTTCCGGGTGTCTGCAATCCTTATACTCCCCGTCAATACGATAGGTTGTAATCTCATATCCGTTCTTTCCAATCATCACGGTAACAGTGCCGTGCTGTATTCCCGTGTCAATAGTTCTCCTGAAAACAGCTTTTATCTGCTCCGGAAGCGCCGATGTCGTTATATCCCAATCCTGAGGCACTCGACCCAAAATACAGTCGCGGACACAGCCGCCTACGGCATATGCCTCAAAACCGCTCTGCTCTATTTGTCTTATAATATCTTTAACTTCCTGCGGCATCTCAATCACATATTTTTCCATAAGCGTTAATCTCCTTTCAGACCCGTTCTGTGCCTTTTGCGTAAATAAAAGCGGACTTTTTAATGAGTCCGCTTTTTATTAATCATGAAATTCCGACGGAATTTTTATATATTTTCTTTATATTAATATGCCTTACCCCAGTAAACCATTTTTTTGGCAGGTTTTCCGCAGCAAACGCACACATCTGAGAGCTGCTCCTGATTAAACGGCATACACCTTGAAGTAGCCGATGTATCTTCCTTAATCTTATCCTCGCATGCCTGGTCGCCGCACCACATTGCCTTTACAAAGCCCGGCTTTGTTGCGACCGTCTCCTTAAACTGCTCGTAATCAGTCGCTACATAGGTGTGCTCGTCTCTGTGCTTTCTTGCGCGCTCAAGCATCTCACACTGCATGGCGTCAAGAATTTCGCGAATTTTGACAGAAAGCTCACCGATTGGAACTGTCACCTTTTCCCTTGTATCTCTCCTGACAATCACAGCCTGTCCTGCCGCGATATCTCTCGGTCCCATCTCTACTCTCACCGGAATACCGCGCATCTCCTGCTCAGAAAACTTCCAGCCCGGATTCTTGTCACTGTCGTCAACCTTTACGCGAAGCCCTGCTTCCTTTAATACCTGAGCTGTCTCTTGCGCCTTTTCAAGAACGCCCTCCTTGTGCTGCATAACAGGAATAACATCAACCTGTACAGGAGCAATTCTCGGCGGGAGCACAAGACCGCTGTCATCTCCGTGTACCATGATTATTGCTCCGATAAGACGTGTTGTCATTCCCCACGAAGTCTGATGTACATATTTGAGTTTATTATCCTTATCTGTATACTGTATTCCGAAAGCCTTAGCAAACCCGTCGCCAAAATTGTGGCTTGTACCAGACTGCAGAGCCTTGCCATCGTGCATAAGCGCTTCTATTGTATAGGTAGCTTCCGCTCCCGCAAACTTCTCTTTATCTGTCTTTCTTCCCCTGATTACAGGAATAGCCAGTACTTCCTCGCAGAAATCAGCATATAAATTGAGCATCTGCTGAGTCCTCTCCTCTGCTTCCTCCTGTGTTGCGTGAGCAGTATGACCCTCCTGCCACAAAAACTCTCTTGAGCGCAGAAACGGTCTTGTCTCCTTCTCCCAACGCACAACCGAACACCACTGATT
>CASFUI010000263.1 GCA_949297565.1 uncultured Eubacteriales bacterium | reverse complement strand
ATAACGTAAAATGCGCCGTTGTTTATGAGACGCCTGACAACTGCGCCGTTTACTGTGATGAGGAATAAAACCGCCGGAAGTTAAGGAGAGCATACATATTAAGAGCGCGTATTTTGGGCTGAAAGGATAAGTATTATGAGTAAATATCAGGTGGCTGAGAAGTTTGTGAGTATTAACGGAGAAGGACAGCGCGCGGGGGAACTCGCGGTTTTTATCAGATTTAAGGGATGTAATTTAAACTGCGGTTATTGTGATACCGCGTGGGCAAATGAGGCTGAATGTGAAAGCGAAGAGCTGTCAAAAGAAGAGCTTCTTGACTACATAAGAAATACGGGAGTAAAAAATATAACGCTTACGGGCGGTGAGCCGCTTTTAAGAGAGGGAATGCCTGAGCTGATTTCATCTATTTTGGAGGATTCTTTTCACAGGGTTGAGATAGAGACAAACGGCAGCGTTGATTTAACTCCGTACCTTTTACTTCCTGAAAGACCTGCCTTTACAATGGATTACAAATTGCCGGGAAGCGGAATGGAGGCTAAAATGCTTACGGATAATTTGGAAAAGCTTACAAAACAGGATACCGTGAAATTTGTAGTTGGGAGCAGGGCCGACATGGAGAGGGCTCTTGAGATAACAGAGAAATATAATCTGCGCGGACGCACTGCAATATATTTCAGCCCTGTGTTCGGAAGGATTGAGCCGGCTGAGCTTGTAAATTTTTTGGCGGAAAATAAGTTAAACGACATGAGAGTCCAGATACAGATGCATAAGGTTATATGGGAGCCCGACAGGAGTGGCGTATGAGCTCTGAAAAATCTGCTGTGCGGCGGAATTTGAAGTATGAGAAAGACTGCATGAGAAAGGATGCGGAGGCGGAAAATGGCTGATAAAAAAATAGACACGCAGGCGATTGAGAAGCATGTGCGCGGTATTCTGACGGCTTTGGGCGATAATCCAGACAGAGAGGGATTAAAAGAAACTCCACGGCGTGTTGCAAAGATGTATGAGGAAGTATTCGAGGGAATGATGTATACAAATGAAGAAATTGCCGGGATGTTCTGCAAGAATTTTGTGCAGGAGACAGATAAAAATTCACTGGATATGGTTGTAGTTAAGGATATTGAGATATTCAGCTATTGTGAGCATCATCTTGCGCTTATGTATGATATGAAGGTAAGCGTTGCGTATATTCCCAAAGGAAAGGTGCTAGGTCTGAGCAAGATTGCAAGAATTGCCGATATGGTCGGAAAGAGGCTCCAGCTTCAGGAACGAATAGGAACGGATATTGCCGATATAATGGAAATGGCGACCGGCGCTGAGGATATTGCCGTTGTGATAGACGGATGTCACAGCTGCATGACGGCGAGGGGAATTAAGAAAAATAATGCAGTTACATCGACGATGACTATGCGTGGGAGATTTAAAGAAGACCATGCTTTGCAGACCAGTTTATTTTATCAGTTGAGACGAGGTGAATATTAAAAATGAAAGCACTTGTATTATCGAGCGGAGGCGTAGATTCCACAACATGTCTGGGAATCGCAGTTGAGCTGTACGGAAAGGAAAATGTCATAGCGCTGTCAATAGCTTACGGACAGAAGCATAAAAAGGAGCTTGAGGCATCCAAAAAGGTTGCCGGCTATTACGGAGCAGAACATATTTATCTTGATTTGGCGCCTATTTTTAAATACAGTAATTGTTCTCTGCTTGAGCATTCGGACAGGGAAATTCCGCATGAAAGTTATGCCGAGCAGTTGGAGGAGACAAATGGCGCGCCGGTTTCAACATATGTTCCGTTCAGAAACGGATTGTTTCTGGCGTCTGCGGCCAGTATTGCGCTTTCTAAAGAATGCGGTGTGATTTATTACGGGGCGCATGCAGACGATTCTGCCGGAAATGCTTATCCTGACTGCAGCAGCGCGTTTCACAAGGCGATTAATGAGGCGATTTATCTTGGCAGCGGAAATCAGCTTCGTGTAGAGGCGCCATTTGTCGGCTGGACAAAGGCTCAGGTTGTAAAAAAGGGACTGGAACTAAAAGTTCCGTATCATCTGACGTGGAGCTGTTATGAGGGCGGTAAGAAGCCGTGCGGAGTCTGCGGCACATGTATTGACAGAAAAGAGGCGTTCAGATTAAACGGAGTCTGCGACCCCGCATCAGAGATATAAATATTTAATATACATAAATGAGGATTTATATGAGCAGAGAAAATTTGGAGAAAGAGGGAATAAGCCTTCTTGGAAATAACAATGTGAAATATCCCGATAATTATGCGCCGGATATTTTAGAGAGCTTTTTAAATAAGCATCCAGAAAACGATTATTTTGTAAAGTTTAACTGCCCGGAATTTACAAGTCTCTGTCCGATTACGGGACAGCCGGATTTTGCGTCAATTACAATCTCATATGTGCCAGGAGAAAAAATGGTGGAGAGCAAGTCATTAAAGCTGTACCTGTTCAGTTTCAGAAATCACGGAGATTTTCATGAGGATTGTGTCAACATAATTATGAAAGACCTGATTAAACTTATGGAGCCGAAGTATATTGAAGTATGGGGGAAATTTACGCCAAGAGGCGGAATTTCCATTGACCCATACTGCAATTACGGCAAACCGGGAACAAAATGGGAGGAGGTTGCATGGCAGCGATTGTCTAATCACGATATGTATCCGGAGAGGGTAGATAACCGCTGACAGTGGTGAAAATGCTACACGACACTCTTTGGGTGTCCTTCAATCCATGCCCTTAGATTATCCATGGCGATGTCAACGGCTCTGAGCTGAGCCTCAAACGGAGCCCATGCTATATGAGGCGTTATGACTGCGTTAGGGCAGTCCATAAGCGGAATATGCTTGTGGGTGTTGTCGGCGGTGGTTGCGTCAAGCCCTGCGGCATAAAGTTTACCGCTTTTTAGGGCGTCGGCAAGCGCAGCCTCGTCAATAAGACTGCCGCGGGAAGTGTTTATGATGATAGCGCCGTCTTTCATTTTATTAATGCTTTCTGCGTTAATAATGTGTTCAGTAGAAGGGTTGGCTGAGCAGTTGAGAGATATGACATCTGCACGCGCCAGGACTTCGTCCGAGCTTACCTGTTCTATAAATTCATATTCAGGACCTTCCTTTTTGTGACGGCTTGATGCGATAACATTCATTCCGAAGCTCTGAGCCATTCCGGCAACCCATAAGCCTACATGTCCAAGACCTATAATTCCCATTGTCTTTCCGTAAAGCTCAATCTGCCGGTTAATCGGATTGAAAAATGCTCCGTCTGATAACACCTCGTCCGGTGCATTTTTAATAAAATCGCTGTTGCCGCGGACGTTGTGGCATATGTCCAAAAGCAGAGCCATAGTAAACTGAGCTATGGTCTGTGCCCCGTATACGGTGTTGGTAAGGGTTACGCCGTGACGCTTAGCGGCTGAACGGTCAAATGGAGCATAGCCCATTGCAAGCGTCGCGATATAGCGCACATTTGGGTGGCGTCTGTAAAAATCTTCATTAAGATAACTTCCTATATAAAAACCGATTAAAATCTCTTCATCTTCTATGCTTTCCTCAAGTTCCTGCTCAGATTTCCGGTATACACTGTAGAGACGGTAACTTTCAATCATGGGAAGTTTTTTCAGGTGTTCTTCCCATCTTGACTGTATTTCAGTGTTAAGGCTTTCCTTCCATGCAGGGTGTCCTGTATAAATCAACGCTTTCATTTTCCTTTCCTCCAGTCTCCATATAGCTTAATTTTTATATGTGTATAATTTTATTCAACCACGATTTAATTGTCAAGGCAGTATATATAAAAGCTTATATTTATATGAAAATTGATTAAAATATCTAAAAAACATAAGAAATAAAGGGCAATTTATAAATATAATTAAACGTGTTCATAGAGCGTGTAGTGAAGAATGAAAGATAAAAATACACAATAATATTATACGCGTATAGTTAGTGGGCGCAAAACTTTGCATATATGCAGGGATTTGCGCTGCTTTTTTTTACAAAAAAACTGTTATTTTTTACAATAATAATTTAACCCCAAATTACTGGTGTATAATTTATATAGTTTCGAGAATAGTGACAGTCCAATCTGAGAGGGGTGATGCCTTAAGTTGGTCTTTGTTCGAGCTCCGACAGGATGTATGAGCCTGATATAGGTGGAATCAGGTGTTGATTTAGATATGGAATACATTCGATACGGAGGTATACAAATGGAAACAGATAATATAATGGAGTTTAAGAGACATCTGGAAGAAAAAAATTTAAGTGTAAATACTGTAAATGTATATATAAGAGCTGTTAAATATTTTTATGAAATAAGCAAAGGGGCTTTGCCCGACCCTGAAAATGTAAAACAGTTTGAGATAAGTCTGATACGGAATTACAGGCGCTCGACTGCGAATTTATACTGTGTGGCGTTCAACATTTATTTAAGGTTTATGAAAGCTGACAGACTGTGTATCAGAACTAAGCGTTTGTCAGTCAAGAGGAGTCTTGAAAATATTATAACGGTATGTGAATACAAGGAGCTGCTTAAATATGCCAAAGATACTCACCGCGATAAATATTATTATATCATTAAGGTGCTTGCATGCACAGGAATAAGGATAGGAGAGCTTAAATATATAACTGTTGAAAATGTGCGCAGCGGAAATGCGGTTATATGCAGCAAGGGAAGAAGCAGAGAAATTTATATATCCGAAGAGCTGCAGACGGAGCTTGCGCTGTACTGCAAAAATGAGGGAATAAAATCGGGAATAATTTTTACCGGAAATACAGGTAAGCCAATAAGCAGGGGCGCGGTATGGCAGATGCTCATGAAAATGGCGGATATGACAGGTATACCCAAGTCACATGTCCATCCTCACAGCTTCAGGCACATGATGGCAATAGAGTATATGAGACGTTATAAAAATATCTCAGAGCTTGCCGATATACTCGGACACAGTTCTATTGAAATTACCAGAATTTACACTATGACCACTAAAGAGGAAAAAAGAAAGAGGTTAAATAAACTCTATTCGTAGAAATTTTATAAGTCAATCAGAGCTAAAAAGGCTTTTGCGGCAGCAGGCTGGCTTTCTGATAATACTCCAAAATTATTCTGAAAGGTCAAAGACCATCTTAATACATCTATAAATTTTCCATTACACAATTACTAAAATAAGATTAATACCCCGTATTATTTAAAATAAACTGAACTTAATACAATATTAAGTTTATATTGTCAACAACAAATTTAAAAAATTTTTAAAATTCTTTTTGCGTATTATTTTTATAAAACCGGCAAACCGGCATATAGGAATAATTTCTGTTTTTTGATTTTGTTTTAAAGCTTACAGACCCGAAGTTATTTGATTGTATGTAATTTATTTAAAAATAGCGTTTAAAAGCCTGTTTATCGGCAAAGTCATCTTAACATAATATTGTATTATGATTACAGGTCAGGGACATGAAAAACAGAACGGCCGTAAAAATGAAATTTCAACTGTTTTAAATGCCGGGACCACCAAAATATAAAATTAAAAAAAGGAGATTTTTTATGCCAAAGTACAGATTAAACATTAAGATTAATGACCAGGATTTAAAAACAATTTACAAGGCTAACGAGCAGATTGTGATTGTTAAGCACACAGCAGGAAATGCCGATTCTCAGGTTGCATGGGTAAGCTTTAAACCGTTTATGAACAATACCGTTGACTGGAAAAATGATTTTGCGGTTTACGCTTCAAACACGGAGATACAGCAGGGTGCGGTTATCAGTAAGCTCTCAGATTTAGCTGCCACAACAAAGGTTATGTATAACTTCGAGCAGGGTGTTTTCCAGAAACCGGAAATTATTCCGTCGCTTGGGAAAAATACATATGCGGTTAAGAATGATATGGCAGACTATGACGGGCTCACCTTCGGACTTGCTCAGGACGTTCAGGTAAACGGAGTAGGCATGGCAAAAAATCCTATCAACGCCGTATTTGTTCCATATGAACAGTCAATATCCATGACGCCTATCGAGAAGGTTGATATTTATCTCAAGAGCGACATAAATGACGGAACTGTGATAAGCCATGTCTCATCAGTGCCGCTCACAGTAGAGTACGAGGAGAACGAGACAGAGCATACAATCGCTTACAACAAGGAGACAGGCTTTTACAGGGAGAGCTGATATGCATTTGAGTATATAAAATGCATATATTTATCGGAGAAAGGGAGGAGGAGGGAGAAATCTCTCCTCCTTATTTTTATTCTCTATAGGAAAGTTCTCTGAACTTCCCATAGAATAAAAATGTTCGGCAGAATCGCAGAGGCGCGGAAAGGAGGCAGAATGGAAAATACAACATACAGAACGCAATATAAGGATTATTTGAATGAATATTCTGAATTAATCAGAAGCGACCAGAAAGACGGTGTCACAGGAAGACTGAGGATGAATGATTTGACAGACAATGAAACAGAGCTTCAGAAAAAAATGTGGGAAATTCGACAGCAGTACAAAAGACGCTATGAGACAATGCAAAGACCCTATCCGTCTATGCAGCCCTTCTATAAGGTTAAGAGCATGGCGGAAAAAAGTGAACTCTACACAAAGGTATTTAAAAAAATGCCGAAAGGAGGGCTTCTTCATGTTCACAGCACAGCCGGTCTGTCGGTGGAGCGGCTTTTGATGCTGCTTAAGGCATGGCAGAATACATATATAGAAAATACTGATTATAAAATAATGATTGTCACAAGACAGGATATAAATCAGACAAAGGTAGCCTTGGGTACGCTTTTGTATGCCCGTCAGGTTAAGGAGGCCGGAGTTGAGGGATATGTGGAGCCACTGGACGCATTTTTAGATGAGGAGGGAAACGAGCAGTGGCTTAAAGAGCTTTTGTCATTTTCCTCAGACAGAGCAGAGAGGTTTACATGCAAATGGGATGAATTTAACACTATATTTTCAAGAACGTCAAGGTTGTTTATGAATTCAGTATTTTATTATGTGTATCACATTGAATTTTTCAAAGAATGCATTGAGGACAATATATATTATGTAGAGCTCAGGTGCGGATATGAGGAGTTCACAGATAAGGTACAGAGCAGTTTAGAAGAGCGTCTTGGAAAGGAGTCTGACTGCAATGCAAAAAATTATGTATATAAAAAAGATATGGCGATTGAGATTTCGCCGTGGGACAATCCACTTGATTCTTATTTTCTCGACATGATACTGAAGGCACGCGATGCAGTAAATGAATTATATTCAAAGTCAGGTGAAAAATTCATTGTAAAGATTATACTATGTGCAAGACGCGATTTAAGCCCTTATAAAAAAGAGGACAAGGCTAAGCTGCTGAAAAAACTTGACACCGCTATTGTTCTGAAAAATACCGTGAGGTATAAGGATATTATTTTAGGATTTGACTTTGTCAGCGAGGAGGACAGGGGACAGATAACAGACGCATATGCTGAAGATATTATATACGGCAGCTTCGGCACGGGATATGAGGATGTTCTGTCGGCTGACGAGAAGGAAAAGCTGGGAGAGCTGATTCAGCAAGAAGCTGAAAACGGAGTGAGCGGTCCGCGTATAGTACTTATTGATTTTTATTTGCATGACGGAGAGAGCACATGGAATGATAATTTTAATGTGTCTGGCGCTTCGATAATATGCAGAAAGAGAATAGGGCATGGCTTTAATATGGTTAATCATCCGGGCACTGTGAGGGCTGTTGCCACCAATGGAGGCACTATAAATTCCGATGTGAGAGAGCCTGTTCTTGAGATATGTCCCATAAGCAATCAGCTTCTCGGTTATCACCCGGACTTGAGAACTCACCCGGCGTGCAGCCTTATGAGAAGCGGTGTTGCCTGCTGCATAGCAAACGATGACCCGCAGCTTTTTGGAAATCCGGGCGTATCGTATGATTTCTGGTCCGCGTATATGGCAATGGACTTGAATCTGGGACAGATAAAGGCTATGGTTTATACGGCGTACTATTATTATCAGACTAACGGCTGCGGTCAGACAAATGAAAGTATAATAAGGAATAATTTTGATGATATGTGGGAAAGTTTTATTGCCCGCGCGCTTGCCGAATGGCAGTAAAATAGGTATAATAATATTATAAAAGTTTATGTACCCCGCAGCATACTGCGGGGTATTTGAACGCCGGGGCTTTATGTCACAGCGCACCTGACAAAAGCCAGTGTTGCGGGATAGCGTGCGCGGAAACGGGGATATTTTATGAAGGCTGATGTTGTAATTGTCGGAACGGGACCTGCGGGGATTTTTACAGCGCTTGAGCTGCTTAAAAACGGAAGTTCCAAAAAGATTATAATGGTTGAGAAGGGAAGCAGTATTCACAAGAGAAAGTGCCCGAAGAGCATAACTAAAAAGTGTGTAAACTGTGAGCCGTGTAATATCACTACGGGCTTTTCGGGGGCGGGAGCATTTTCGGACGGAAAGCTTTCGCTGTCATATGAGGTAGGCGGAGACTTGCCAAGTCTGATAGGAGAGGATTTTGCACAGAGTCTTATTGACTACACTGACAAAATTTATCTTGAATTTGGTGCTGACAGTCATGTAGAGGGAATTAATCAGGGTGATAAGGTAAAGGAGATAAGAAAGAGAGCTATACAGTCGGGACTTAAGCTGGTTGACTGTCCAATCAGACATCTTGGAACTGAGAGGGCTCAGCAGATTTACGCAAGTATTGAGGATTATCTCGTGGAGCGCGGAGTTGAGATGATGTTCGGATATACCTGCAACGACATTATTCTTGAAAATAACCGCTGTGTGGGCATACGAATTAAAAAGACCTCCGGAAACAGCGACGAGACTGCTGTTTACGGCGAGGATATTATCATTGCTACCGGCAGAAGAGGAGCGGAATGGCTGGAGAAGCTGTGCTCTAAGTACGATATTATGCATAAGCCGGGAACGGTTGACATCGGAGTGCGCGTAGAGGTGCGAAACGAGATTATGGAGGACGTAAATAATGTTCTCTATGAGTCTAAGCTTATCGGTTATCCGAGGCCGTTCAAGAATAAGGTGAGGACATTCTGTCAAAATCCGGGAGGCTTTGTGAGCCAGGAAAATTATGATGACAATCTTGCAGTGGTAAACGGTCATTCCTACAAGGATTTAAAATCTGACAATACAAATCTTGCAATTTTGTGCTCACACAATTTTACAGAGCCCTTTAACCAGCCTATCGAGTACGCGAAGAAGGTAGGGGAGCTCACCAATATGCTGGGGGCAGGTCAGATTTTAGTGCAGCGCTACGGAGATATTCTTGACGGCAAGAGAACATGGCAGAAGGAGCTTGCGCAGGCAAATGTAAAGCCGACGCTTCCGGACGCTGTTGCTGGCGATATAACGGCTGCAATGCCATACCGCGCAATGGTGAATATTATTAATTTTATTCAGGCGGTTGACAACGTAGTTCCGGGATTTGCGAGCACGGAGACACTCCTGTATTCACCTGAATTAAAGTTTTACAGCAATAAGGTAAAAATGGAGCCTAATTTAAAGACGAATGTGGCACATCTGTACTGCCTCGGTGATTCGAGCGGCTGGACCAGAGGACTGATGATGGCGTCGGTTATGGGCGTGCTTATGGGAAGAAATCTTTTGGAGGAATAATGAAGTATTTAATTATAGGAGCCGGAGGCACCGGCGGAGTGCTGGGATTTTTTATGGCAAAGGCGGGAAAAGACGTAACGCTTATTGCAAGAAATGAGCATCTGAGAGAGATTAATAAAAACGGACTCGGAATACACCGCATGTGGAACGATACCGTAGAATACTGTCAGGTTAAAGCGGCAGATATGGAGAGCTATGAGGCACAATTATGCGCTTCAAACGAGGAGAAGCCAGATGTTATTATTGTATGTGTAAAGGGGTATTCGCTTGACAGTACAATACCTTTTATAAGGAGGGCGGCAAAACCTGAGACAATAGTTATACCTGTGCTTAATATATACGGAACGGGGGCAAAAATGCAGGAAAAGCTGCAGGAGCTGCTCGTGCTTGACGGCTGTATCTATGTCTCCGCAAATATCGAGAAGCCGGGAATGCTTCTTATGCACGGCGAAATTCTGCGAGTTGTGTTCGGTGTGAGAAAACCGGAGGAATTCCGGACTGAACTCAAAGAAATACAGAAGGATTTTGATGAGAGCGGAATTTCAGGCGAACTTTCAGATAACATACAAAGAGATGCGCTTGAGAAGTTTTCTTATGTCTCTCCTATCGGGGCAGCAGGGCTTTACTGCAATGCATGCGCACGGGATTTTCAAAGGGAGGGTGAGCCGAGAGAGATGTTTAAGGCAATGATAAGGGAAATTACGGCGCTTGCGGAGGCGATGGGATATCCCTTCGAAAAGGATTATGTAGAGGTTAATCTTGAAATATTGTCAGGGCTTGCGCCAGAGACAACTACATCTATGCAGCGCGACGTCACGGCGGGACGCAAATCCGAGATTGACGGACTTGTATATGAGGTCGTGAGGCTCGGAAGAAAATATAACGTCTCAGTTCCGGTATATGAAAAAGTCGCAAAGGCGCTTGGAATGAAGGAATGATAAAAAATAAAGTATTTTTGATTGGTTTGATGCTCTTATAAATAAACGGACGCCGTTTTGAAACGGCGTCCGTTTTTTGATATTCACATAAGTGAGCGGTAAAGCTGCTCGATTTCTTCAACTGAAGTGTCTCTTGGATTTCCAGGACGGCATGCGTCTGCGTATGCGGATTCAGAGAGAAATGCGACGTCCTCGTCCTTGACGATTTCTTTTAAATCAGCAGGAATTCCCACGTCGGCAGAAAGCTTTCTTACCGCGTCAACAGCAGCCTGGCGGTATTCTTCCTGGCTCATATCGTCAACCCCCGCAACACCCATAGCTTTTGCTATATATTTATACTTATCGCCTGTAAACGGCGCGTTGTATTCCATAACAGTAGGAAGAAGTATTGCGTTTGCTACGCCGTGCGGTGTGTCATAGACTGCGCCGAGTGCGTGAGCCATAGAGTGGACAATTCCAAGGCCTACATTGGAGAAGCCCATTCCTGCAATATACTGTCCCAAAGCCATTCCGTCGCGTCCCTCAGGAGTATTTTCGACTGCACCTCGAAGAGAATTGGAGATAATCTCAATAGCTTTCAGGTGGAACATATCAGTCATTTCCCATGCGGCTTTAGTTGTATATCCCTCAATGGCATGAGTAAGAGCGTCCATACCGGTAGCGGCAGTTAAACTCTTAGGCATGCTTGACATCATATCCGGGTCAATAACAGCGATAATCGGAATATCGTGGGTGTCAACACACACAAATTTGCGCTTTTTTTCCACATCAGTTATGACATAGTTGATAGTAACCTCAGCGGCAGTTCCGGCGGTAGTAGGAACTGCGATAATAGGAACGCATGGCTTCTTTGTAGGAGCAACGCCCTCAAGACTTCTGACGTCGGCAAATTCAGGATTGGTTATTATAATGCCGACAGCCTTTGCCGTGTCCATTGAAGAGCCCCCGCCTACTGCGATTATGTAATCCGCTCCGGAAGCCTTAAACGCCTCAACTCCTGTCTGTACGTTCTCAATAGTAGGATTGGGTTTAATGTTTGAATAAATTTCATAGGCAAGACCTGCCTTATCCAGAACGTCAGTGACCTTTTTAGTCACATTAAACTTAATAAGGTCCGGGTCGGAGCAGACAAATGCCTTTTTAAACCCGCGGACTTTTACCTCGTCAGGTATGGAGTTGACAGCTCCGGCGCCGTGGTAAGAAGTCTCATTCAATACAATTCTGTTTGCCATAATAATACCTCCTGTTTAAAATTTGATTTATGCTGCCTGACGCGTTTTGCCGTGTCAGTAAACATCTGCCGTTGAATAATTAACCGAGTTGCTCAATCTTGCCTTCATTTTTGCGGTTTTTTATAACTGAAACAATCGTAGGTACGATACCGATAACCGTAAAAATATATAAAAGTACAAGATTGCCCATGTATGCCCCCTGGTCAATATAATTCTGCTTAACCAATTCAGGAACAGCGCGGAAAGCAGAGAAGAAATCTACGTTTATGTACTGCTTCAGCTCACGCACAACAAGGATTGCCAAATCCATGCGGTTGCCTATATAAGTCATGACAATCATCACAATACACCCTATTACAATTCCTTTATTTGTGAGCTTGCCGCCGAGAAGCTCATAGCCCTTAAGCGTGCATATTGCCATGACAATTCCCGATATGGCAGCAACTCTTCCGAGCTGTCCGAAAATAATTATACATATGACTCCGATAATAGAGCCGATAAGCGCGCCTACAATACCGCCGACAATGTTTTCTGATTTATTCTGATTTGCCTGCACAGCCATCGACATATCCTGATGAACTTTACCGGCGCAGTCTGAACAGACCTGTAAATACTGGCTGTTCGCTATGTAATTTGAAGTGCCAGTGTACTGGCCGCATAGCTGACAGCACTGCGTGTAGCCTCTGCTCTGAAGCATATTTGTAAGCACGTTGAGAGAGGAAGACACCGCTTCCTGAAGCTTCTGCGGGTTAGGAGTGTTTTTAAATCCCATTGCAATCATATTTCCGTTCTGACGCAGAAAATTGACAGGCTTGTTATCCTTGCAGAATTGGGTGAGCTCATCCTTGGTAAACATAATATAGTCAGGATTCCTCGCGGATAATGACGCTGTCAGCATAAAAGGGTATCTTGCATCAGCCGGATGCAGGATTACCTCAAAGCCGTTCCATGTTCCGAAAATGACGCCATGATCATAGTCATAGCGCATATGGAGCTCAGAAGCAAGCTGCTGGTAGACTTGTGTTTTTTTACTCATTTGTAGTCCTCCTTGATGTTTTATATTTATTCGCATTCATTATAACAAAAATACAGATGTACAACAATAAAAACAAAAATATTAATATGTAACATAAATCTTAAAGTCGCCACAGGTAACTTTTCGGAAAAATGATAGGAAGGGGGAATTGTTTTAATAAATCAGTTTGTCTAAAATATGACAAAGATAAATAAACAATACTATTTAAGGAAGAAATCAGGAGGAAAACCACATGTCAGAACAGAATACAGTTGAAAAACAGCCTGTTACAGAAGAATATCTCAAAAAAATGGATGCTTACTGGCGGGCTGCAAATTATCTGGGCGCTGCACAGCTTTATCTTTTGGACAATCCGCTTATGCGCAAGCCGCTCACAATGGAGCATGTAAAGAAAAAAATTGTGGGACACTGGGGAACGGTGCCGGGTCAGAATTTTGTATATGTTCACTTAAACAGGGTTATCAAAAAATATGATCAGGACATGATTTTAATTTCAGGTCCGGGTCACGGTGGAAATTTTTTTGTGGCAAATACATATCTTGAGGGAACTTACAGCGAGGTATATCCGAATATCGGAGAGGATATGGACGGACTCAAGAAGCTCTGCAAACAGTTTTCATTCCCGGGCGGTATTTCAAGCCATGTGGCTCCTGAGACGCCGGGCTCAATCAACGAGGGCGGTGAACTTGGATATTCGCTTGCGCACGCATTCGGCGCTGTCTTTGACAATCCTGATTTGATTGCCGCATGTATCGTGGGAGACGGAGAGGCAGAGACGGGACCTCTGGCTACGTCTTGGCAGTGCAATAAATTTTTAAATCCTAAAAATGACGGCGCAGTGCTTCCTATTCTTCATCTTAATGGCTATAAAATCAGTAACCCTACTGTGTTTGCGCGCATCTCACATGAGGAGATGGAGCATTTCTTTGACGGCTGCGGCTGGAAGCCTTATTTTGTAGAGGGCAGCGAGCCTATGGATATGCACCGCAAAATGGTTGAGGCGCTTGATGCCGCAATGGATGATATAAAGGCAATCCAGAAAAACGCAAGGGAGAACAATGATACCAAAAGGCCTAAGTGGCCTATGATTGTTCTGCGCACGCCTAAAGGCTGGACAGGTCCTAAGGAGGTTGACGGAAATAAGATTGAGGGCTCTTTCAGGGCGCATCAGGTTCCGATTATGATGGATAAGCCGGAGCATCTTGAAATGTTAAAGGAATGGCTTGAAAGCTACCACCCTGAGGAGCTGTTTGACGAAAACGGAAGGCTTATTCCTGAGCTCAAGGCTTTGGCTCCTGAGGGAGACAGAAGAATAGGAGCAAATCCTCATGCAAACGGCGGCAAGCTTTTGAGAGACCTGCGTCTGCCGGATTTCAGAGAGTACGGAATCGAAGTTCCGAAACCGGGAGCGGTTGAGGCACAGGATATGGTAGAGCTGGGAGGATTTGTAAGAGATATTTTCAAGCTTAATGAGGAGTCGAAGAATTTCCGTATATTCGGACCGGACGAGACAATGTCAAACAGGCTCGGCAAGGTATTTGAGGTTACAAATCGTGACTGGAACAGCGAAAAATATGATACTGATGAGTTTCTGGCTGCCGACGGACGCGTTATGGATTCTATGCTGAGCGAGCATATGTGCGAGGGCTGGCTTGAGGGTTATCTTTTAACCGGCCGTCATGGATTTTTCGCAAGCTATGAGGCGTTTATAAGAGTGGTTGACTCAATGTGCGCGCAGCACGCAAAATGGTTAAAGGTCTGCAATCAGCTTCCGTGGAGAGCGTCAATCGCTTCGCTTAATCTGATTTTGAGCTCTAACGTATGGCAGCAGGATCACAACGGATTTACTCATCAGGACCCGGGTTTTCTTGACCATATCGCAAACAAGAAGGCTGATGTAGTTCGTCTTTATCTGCCGCCGGACACTAACTGTCTTCTCTCATGCTTTGACCACTGCATCAGAAGCCGTAACTATGTAAATGTGCTTGTGACTTCAAAGCATCCGAGACAGCAGTGGCTTACAATGGAGCAGGCTGTAAAGCACTGCACGCAGGGAATAGGAATCTGGGAGTGGGCGAGCAACGACCAGGGAAGCGAGCCGGATATTGTGATGGCATGCTGCGGTGACACTCCTACGCTTGAGACATTGGCAGCGGTTACAATATTAAGGAAAGCTCTTCCTGAAATTAAAATCCGTGTTATAAATGTTGTGGATTTGATGAAGCTTGAGCCTAAGTCAAAGCATCCTCACGGTCTTGGAGACGCCGACTATGACGCGCTGTTTACAAAGGACAAGCCTATTATATTTGCCTTCCACGGATATCATACGCTCATCCATGAGCTGACATACAGAAGAGCAAACAGAAATATTCATGTATACGGCTATCAGGAGGAGGGAACAATCACAACGCCTTTTGATATGCGAGTACAGAATGAGATAGACCGTTTCCACCTTGTAAAGAACGCTGTTAAATATCTTCCTCAGCTTGGAAACAAGGGCTCATATCTTATCCAGAAGATGAACGATAAGCTTGTGGAGCACAAGCAGTACATTCATGAGTACGGAATTGATATGCCTGAGATAAGAGACTGGAAGTGGGATTTGTAAAAAGTAAGAAAAACGAAAATTGTTTTTGACACAAGTATTTAATTAAAAATATTTAAAACGGCGGTATTAATTAGCTGAGGTTTGTACGGTAACGTACAGACGTCACAGAATACCGCCGTTTCTTTTATTTTTCTTTCTGAACTGTGCCGGGGTAAGGCGGTACCGCTCTGTAAATATTTTATAAAAATAGCCCTTATTCTGATAACCAACCTCGCGCGCGATACTGTCAACTGTGAGATTAGTTGTAAGCAGAAGCATTTTTGCCTTCCTTAAGCGAAGCGACTGCACGAATTCGGTATATGTGAGTCCTGTTTGTGATTTCAGAAGTCTGTTAAAGTAATCCTCCTGAAAATGAAATTCTCCGGAAAGCTGTGAGATTGAAATATTATTGAGGTTGCGGTTTATAAAATCGGTAATCTCCTCAAATAAAATCGAATTCATCTGCTTTCTCAGCTGTTTTGAGAGTGAGAAATCATATTGAGTACTCAATATGTGAAAAACCCTTATTAGAAGTCCCTGACATATAAAGGGCGTAGCCTCATCATGGCGAGAAAGCTCTTCCACAATACTGATAAGAGTCTGCTCCATAATTGTGTCGCCTCCGGAATGCGGCCTGAAATGCAGATACTGCTGCAATGTTTTCTGCTCAAGCAAAGCTGTGCTTAAAAATGACGATATACGCTCGGTGGTAACGGGGTGCTTTACAATATCATCAAACATAAAGTTGGTTATTCCCAAAAACAAAACTGTGGCGCCCGAGCTGTCAAGAATTTCCTGGTGCTGGCAGTTTTTGTCGATAAGACATAATTCTCCTTTGTGAAATGTAAATTCGCTGCCAAGAATTTTCTGGCGGTATTCCCCGTCAACTATGTAGAACAGCTCCATGTATTCATGTGAGTGCATCTGAGTGCGCGTGCCGGGGTTAAACGTGCAGCTGTATGTAAACGGCGTACGGCACGGAACAATAGTTGCGGACAGATGGCTGCTGTCGGGAATGTCCCACAGAAGCGCAAACAGCAGCTCCTCATCCGACATGGGGTATTCTTTTACCTCAACCTCATGAACGGAATATTCGGGGCATACTATGCCGAATTTCTGATAAATTTCAGGTGTGTCTGTATTTTTTTTATTGTAAATCAGTTGTCTTGTGAGTTTTTTTAAATTCATATCGAAAAGCTCCGCTTTATATTAAATCTATTATATAGTCATTACTGTTGAAAAACCATAGGCAAAAAGGGTATAATTTTTATAATAATAAAAAATAAGGAGCTGCGGGAGGTATAAATTTGGAACTGAGAGTACTCAGATATTTTTTGACAGTGGCATCAGAGGGGAATATTTCAAGGGCGGCGGATATGCTTCATGTTACTCAGCCTACGCTCAGCCGTCAGATTATGGATTTGGAGGAAGAGCTTGGAACAAAGCTGTTTATCAGGGGAAAACGTGAGATTACGCTGACAGATGACGGAACATTGTTCAGACAGCGGGCTCAGGAAATAGTAGAGCTTGTAGATAAGGCTGAGCATGAGTTTGCGCAGCGCACTGAGCAGATAGAGGGAAATATTGTTCTGGGGTGCGTGGAGACGCTTGGCAGCCGGGTGTTGGCTGATTTTATATGTGAATTTCACAAAAAATACCCTAAGGTGCAGTTTAATTTATACAACGGGTATTCCGACGATATAAAAGAACGCATTGACAGAGGACTTCTGGACATGGGACTTTTGGTGGAGCCGGTTGAGATTAGCAGATATGAGTATATAAGGCTTAACCAGAAGGATACTTACGGAGTGCTTATGCGCGCAGATTCTCCGCTTGCAGAGAAGGAAGCTGTGACAATAGATGATTTGCTTAAAGTTCCCATTATGTTTCCGGGCAGAACAACAGTACATAATGAAGTTTTAAGCTGGTTCGGACCAGAGGCGTCAAAGCTTAATGTAGTTGAAACGCATACGTTATTATCAAATGCAGCGCTGCTCGTGGAGCGGGGACTGGGTTATGCCGTCACGCTTGACGGGGCGTTAGCCGTGCAGAATAAAAATCTTAAATTTGTCCCTATATGGCCTGAAAAGACGACAGAGAGCGTTCTCGTCTGGAAGAAAAACAGAATGGTAAATGCGGCTACGTCTCTCTTTATCCAGAACATAAACATGTTTATAAGGCATGGAAGATAATAGGATATAAGTATTAGAAATAAGCATAGGCGCTGTCTATAATAAGGTCAATAAATGGTTATTTGGAGATTATTATGTGTGAAGAAATTTTAATTGCCGGCTATTCAAATTCCGGAAATACAAATCATATAGCGAGAGCTATACATAGTATAACAGGAGGAAAAATTCTGGAAATATTTCCGGCACAGCCGTATCCGCGTGATGAGCAGCTCATGCTTAAGCAGGTTGAGAGCGAGATAAAATCTAAAAAATATCCGGCGCTGCTTCCCGTATGCAGTTGTTATATTAAATACTGTAAGTATTTATTTGCTGGGACTCCTAACTGGTGCGGCACCATAGCGCCACCGCTGGCTTCATTTCTCAAAAATTACAGCTTTACTCAAAAGACAATAATACCTTTTGTGTCGCATGACGGGGGAAACGCGGGAACGATACGCGAGGATATTCAAAAAATCTGCCCTCACGCCGAGGTTACAGAGCCTATCTGTGTGTATAAAGACGGGGGAGATACTCTCGATGAGCAGATTAAGGATTTTTTAAAACATATAGGCTGGGAAATAAAATGAATTTTTAAATAATTGCCGCAAGAAACTCTTCATCGCTGATTTGCGACGCGTTTACAGCCGTAAGAATGGCTTTAGCCATAACATCGGCGGCGAGTGTTCCGACGGCATTTATATCAGCATACACAAAACCGTCGCTGCCTGCGGCGTTATTTCTTTCTGAGCCGTGTCCGGCGTTTGGAGTGCTTGCGGCATATACCGTATCTCCGTCTGCCATAGTTCCCACGGGATAGATACATCTTGCGTATGCATTTGCAGCCATAGAAGCAATTTTATTCATCTCAGCTTTTGAAAATGCTGCGTTTGTAATGACCGCCCCGATAGTGGTATTTCCCGTAAAAAGGTCTTTGGGTGCAAGGCTTTTGTACATTATGGAGCGGGTGTCCTCAAATGATTTTCGGTCATGAGTGTGCAGTCCTGCGATTTTTTGCCCGTTTTCGGGATTTATAATGTCTCCGAGAGCGTTTACGACAACAATGGCAGTTACTGTGAGCTCTCCGAGCCTGACAGAGTGTATTCCAAGACCTGATTTCTGTGCAAGTCTCATACCTCCGATTTTTCCGACCGTAGCGCCCGTTCCGGCGCCGACATTTCCGACATCGGGAGCTTTGGCGCTGCCAAGCGCACTGAGACAGGCCCTGTAACCCATGTCGGCGTCAGGTCGTAATTTTGCACTTCCGTATGACAAATCAAAAATACAGGACTGGCATACAAGAGGAACAAGCGCGCAGCCCGTGTTGTAGCCGATTCCGTTATCTT
>CASFUI010000262.1 GCA_949297565.1 uncultured Eubacteriales bacterium | reverse complement strand
ATTTTGCAGGAACAAAAAGCAAGTAAATATTCCGGCGGTATTTACCATAAAACACAAATTGATTTAACGTATAACTCAAACCATATTGAGGGAAGTCGTCTGACGCATGAACAGACCAGATATATTTTTGAAACCAATACCATCGGCGTGGAAAATGAAGTTCTCAACGTAGACGATGTGATTGAAACCGTAAATCATTTTCGATGTATTGATATGATTATCGACCGTGCAAAGGCAGCTTTGACTGAGAAGTTTATCAAGGAGCTTCATCTGACTTTGAAAAGCGGAACCAGCGATTCCAGAAAAGACTGGTTTGCAGTGGGGGATTATAAAAAAATGCCTAATGAGGTGGGCGGCATGGATACTGCTCTACCTGAAGAAGTTGCCGGTAAGATGAAAGTATTGCTGACAGAGTACAATGCAAAAGAAGAAAAGACCTTTGAGGATATCCTGAATTTCCATGTAAAATTTGAGCGAATCCATCCGTTTCAGGACGGTAACGGTCGTGTTGGCAGGCTGATTATGTTCAAAGAATGTCTGAAATATAACATCGTTCCATTTATTATTGAGGATAATCTGAAGATGTTCTACTATAGAGGATTGAAGGAGTGGGACAATGAAAAAGGCTATCTGACAGATACCTGCCTGACCGCACAGGATAAATACAGAGCGTATTTGGATTATTTTAGGATTGCTTATTGATAAAAAAATTTTGGAACAGATATTAGCGATAAAGCGATTGTAGCTGAAGTAAAAGACCGTATTGTAGGTGCTGTATGGGTAAGAATAATGAATGATTACGGACATATTGATGATAAAACACCATCTTTTGCTATTTCTGTCATAAAAGAATATCGTGGATTAGGGATAGGTACAGATTTAATGAAATGTATGTTGTCCTGGCTTAAAAAAAAAACGGATATGCAAAAGCTTCTCTTTCTGTTCAAAAAGAAAATCATGCAGTAAAGTTATATCAAAATGTCGGTTTTACGATTGTCGATGAGAATGACAATGAGTATATTATGACAATCAATCTTTGATTCAGAAAGACTTATTTGACAAAATAGTATGAGTTAAAATGTAATTGTTAATATTAGTAGCCTTGAATACCTACACGCACATAGGTTACTACGACGCAAAAGAAAAATGAAGAAGCAAGGAAAGTACCGATAAATCAAGGAAATACAGTATTTTCAAGGAGTTTTAAATAGATGATTAGAATATTATTTGTTTGCCACGGCAACATCTGCCGCTCGCCGATGGCCGAGTTTATGTTCAAAGACATGGCGGCGCGCCGCGGTATGGCAGAGGACTTTTACGTAGAATCCGCCGCCACCAGCCGGGAGGAGATAGGAAACGATATCCACAGGGGAACCAGGGGTATTCTGGAAAGGGAAGGAATACCGTACTGCAGGCGTAGGGCGAGACAGGTGACGAGGGCTGACTACGATAATTTCGACTATCTTATAATTATGGATGAGGAGAACAGAAGAGGACTCGGCCGTATTATCCCGGAAGATCCCGAAAACAAGATACATAAACTTATGGAATATGCCGGAGAGGACAGAGACGTAGCCGATCCCTGGTATACGGGGAACTTTGACGAAACCTTTAAGGACATAGACAAAGGCTGTCGCGGTTTTATTGAATATCTGAGAAGAGAAGGCAGGATATGATGTATTACGTATACATGCTCAGATGCGAAGACGGATCTCTTTATACAGGAATCACTACAGACCTTGCGCGTCGGTTTGAGGAACACAGAAACGGAAAAGGCGCCAAATATACGAGGAGCAGGGGCGCCGTCAGAATAGAGGCCGCCTGGAGCTGCAAAGAAAAAGGCGACGCACTGAGGCTTGAAAGCGCGATAAAAAAGCTGCCCAAAGGCAAAAAGGAAAAACTGGCGGCCGGAACGGAAGAAAACATGCCGGCCTCAGTCTCGGAGCTTATCGAGACTTTCTTTCATAGAGTTGAAGACACCTTTTGCAGAAATCTCGAATAATCTGCTCATGATAACTTCGCCGGGGAGCCGGCAGCCGTCGTGGTACCACTGACCGATAAGACCTAAGGCGGCGGAAATCTGATATTCGAGAAGCATGCCGAGCTCTTCCGATGCACCGGAGCTTTGCTTTCCGGCAGGCATTCGGGAAGTAATGAGGTCGTAAAAATTGGCTTTGATCTGCTCTCCTATAACGTATTCGTCGCGTCTTTTAAATACCGTCTCGATGCGGTCTTTCTGCGAGAGAAAATAGGGCATGATAATTCTGCGGGCGGTGTCTTCCGAGAAAAGCTCTAAAGCGTCTGTGAGCGCGAAAATCTGCTCCCGCACAGGAGCGAGCAGCAGGGCGACGGCCCTGTCTCTCAGATCATAAATATCCCGAAAATGATTATAAAAAGTAGACCTGTTATACCCGGCAGCCCGGCAGATACGGCTGACCGGGATTTTTTCCGTGGGTTCTTTTTGGTATAGCTGCCAGAAAGCGGTGATGAACGCGGCTTCGCTGGCAGAGCATGACTTCTGAGTTGGCATAAAAGCTCCTTTCTTTCTTCGTATTTTATCATAAAATGGACAGTTTGCACAAGATTGTCGCTTGAAAGCTCCCGGCAGCCGCCCATATAATTTTTATGTGGACACAGCCGCTAAAGGGGCTTTTGCGAAAAGGAGGACAAAAGGTGAATGAGATAGATATAAGAAATCTCACCAGAGATTACGGAAACGGAAAAGGTGTATTTGACATCTGCCTGACTGTCGGCCGGGGAGAGGCTTTCGGATACCTGGGGCCTAACGGAGCAGGAAAGACCACCACCATGAGACATCTGATGGGCTTTAT
>CASFUI010000261.1 GCA_949297565.1 uncultured Eubacteriales bacterium | reverse complement strand
TGCAAGATATATAATTAAATCATTTTTGCGCTGTTCGGCTTCTTTTGCAAGAAGTTCATTGCGAAGAGCCTGTTCCCGGAAAAGATTTAACTCATCTTCTATGTCTCTCATTTCGGGAGGAAGTTCTACCGGCGTATTTTTATAAGTTATAAGCCGCCCTGAGGCGTCGATTACATCATCAAGATAGCGCAGCGGTTTGGACAGGTAATAGTAGGTAATTGCGACAACTCCTGCTATTAAAGGAAGTCCTGCAAAAATAATTATATAGTCTCTTACAAAAGTAAGAAACTGATAAAGAATGTTATATGGTTGCCATGTGATACTTTTGCAGACGCGGTATGAAAGCATAACAAATATAAAAAACAGAATAAAAAATCCAAACAGTGAAAGAAAATACTGAATTACAATTTGTCTGGACAGCCTGCTTCTTCGAGATTTTTTCTTCTTATTATTATTCAATGGTATATCCAACCCCCCAGACTGTTTTTATATATTTCGGTCTGCGCGCGGGTTCATTCATCTTTTCGCGCAGACGGGCAATGTGAGCCATGACTGTGTTGTTGTTATCAAGATACTTCTCTTTCCACACAGCTTCAAAAAGCTCTTCTGAAGATACGACTGTTCCCC
The DNA here is from genome assembly GCA_949297565.1 of uncultured Eubacteriales bacterium. GTDB lineage: Bacteria > Bacillota > Clostridia > Lachnospirales > Lachnospiraceae > Lachnospira. The sequence goes on along the minus strand of CASFUI010000261.1, from coordinate 2,276 downwards.
TGCGCTCGCACAGATACCAGAGTATCGAAAATTCAATAGGGGTGAGGGGAAGGGTTTTTCCGTTGAGACTGCATTTATGGCTGCTCTTTGAAATCTGAAGTCCTCTTATGTCAAGCTCGTCCGTATCCTTTTCAGAGTAAGCATCGGCGTTGTTGTATCTCATATATCTTCTGAGCTGAGTCTTAACTCTTGCGAGAAGTTCTAAAGGGTTGAAAGGCTTTGTTATGTAATCGTCTGCGCCTAACGTAAGCCCTGTGATTTTGTCAATATCTTCTACCTTTGCTGTCAGCATAATTATAGGATAAAAATGTTCACCGCGTATTCGCTGGCACAGCGTAAAACCGTCCATATCGGGAAGCATGACATCAAGAATTGCAAGACTTAAATCCTCTTTGGCTACACAGTCAAGAGCGTCGGCTGCGTTGTAAAATTTGAACACCTCGTATCCGTCATTTTTCAGATAGACTTCAACTAAATCAGCGATTGAGGTCTCGTCATCTACGACCATTATCTTTTCTTTCATTATTATATACATCTCCGTGGGGTTTTGTAATATATTTTGCGGAATAAAAATCCTGTGCACATTATATATTATATTTAATGCTTGGACAATGGTATTGAGCGGAAATGAACTGACAAAATATTATAAAAAAGCACCTAAAAGTTGACATACAGTTGATAGAATGCAACCAAACTGTCTGCTAAAATATAGAAAATCATATAAAATAGCAGAATTTTAATTTTACAAAAGCTGAAAGGCAGATTGGAGGTTGTTATTATGAAAAAAAGTTTTAAGAGATCGCTGAAAATAATATTTGGAGCTATTTCATTACTTTTAGTAATTTCAGAAGTATTTGTTGTAATCAATATGCTTGGCTTTGGCTCAGAAATAGTGAATCTCATCGGTCAGGCTTTGCTCTTTATTATTAGTATTTCAGCAGTTATTGTCAGCTATTTTATAATTTCCAGAAAGTTACTGTGTCCTCTTATAGAAATGGACAGCGCGTCAAAAGAGTTTTCACAGGGAAATTATGATATCAACGTTGTTTACAGATCGGAAGATGAAGTCGGACAAATGGCGGACAGCTTCAGGGCAATGATTTCCGGTCAGAAAACGATGATTGATGACATGTCCCATATTATTAGGGAATTTAACGGGGGGAATTTTAATGTAAGGTCAAAGTGCCGTGAGGCATATAAAGGAAATTTTTCTGTTATTCTTGATGATTTAACTTCTCTTGCAATATCGTTCAGCGCTACTATGGGAAATATTGATGATGTTGCAAATCAGGTATCGGTGGAGGCAAAGGAACTGTCAGAGTGCTCACAGCATCTTGCAAGCGGGGCAAGCGATCAGGCGGCAGTTGTACAGGAGCTTCTGGCAAGCTTTATCAGTATTATGGACCAGGTAAGCAACAACAATAAGGCAACAAATCAGACATGTGAAAATGCTAAGATTATCGGTGAGCAGGCAGAAATAAGCCGTAAGAAAATGGATGAGCTGACCGGGGCAATGGAGGAAATACAGAAGGCTTCAGGCGAGATTGAAGAAATTATCAGTGAAATAGAGAGTATAGCGTCACAGACAAATCTTCTTTCTCTTAATGCAACAATTGAGGCTGCCAGAGCAGGTGAGGCCGGAAAAGGATTTGCTGTTGTAGCTGAGCAGATAAGAAAGCTCGCAGAAAACAGTACAGCCTGCGCAGCAAGTACAAAGAAGCTTATTACAAAGTCGCTTCAGGATATTGAGCATGGAAGCAGTATTACGACTGAGACATCAGATGCAATGAATATGGCAATTCAGGAGCTTGGAGAGCTGATTGTTGCGATAGATAAAATACGTGACAGTTCACAGAAGCAGGAAGAAATAATGAAAGAGCTTGAGACAGGTGTGGAGCAGATTTCGGGTGTTATTCAGAACAACTCCGCGGCATCACAGCAGAATTCCGCATCAAGCCAGCAGTTGGCTGCACAGTCAAATGTGCTTAATAACTTAGTTCAGAAATTCCAGTTAAGACAAGCATAAAGAGATGTATTTTTATAGAAGAGACCGGAAAATTTCCGGTCTTTTTTATATATATGAATTTTTTGCGGCAGCACCCTATTTTTTCATATAATTATATTACTAAAATGGTGTCTTTTTAAAATTTTGTGGTATAATGGAAAAAATTAGTACTTTTTTACCTGATAGCGGGGTGTTGTAAGTGGCAAAATTCGAAAAAGAAGTTATACCGGATAATGCTGCACTGGGAAAAAATATAAGAAAAAAACGACTG
>CASFUI010000260.1 GCA_949297565.1 uncultured Eubacteriales bacterium | reverse complement strand
TGTCAAGAATATTTCCGGTCATAACAGCCATATCATAGCCGCTTAACTTTAAGCGTACCGGTACTGAGACATATTGCCTGAAATCAATGCCCAGAGCCTCCGCCTCACTCCTCTTGCTGTTGATTATAGCGTCGAGCTCTATATTGCCTGTGTCGACTCCGCTCTGCACAACCGCCGCGTTGTCGGATATTGACCCTATATACTCTTTCAGACGGTCGTATTCTTTTAGCTCAAGCATATTATTGATTACAAGAATATGATTTCTCATATCATGTCTGACGCGGGACATAGCCTCATTTGCCTCTGTAATTGTCTTAATCTGCTTCTCAATAGACAAGTTCTGCTCATGGGCAATTTTTTGCCGCATACCCATCTGATTTTGTTTTAAAAATTCATTATAAAACGCCATCATCAGGATATTTACAACTATTACCCCGAACAGCATCATTCCCCTGTAAATTCCGCTCATAACGGCATTGTTTATGACATAAACCACAATTACAACATACATTACAGGAATAACAAGGAACAGTATACTCATAAAGGTAACCGAGAGCTCCCTTATTTTGGTATACGCTCTCACCGCTATATACTCCATTGCTATAAAAATGATATATACCTGATACATCTCATCTTCAGAGCGCATCAGCATATACACAATGACATATATAACAACACCTGCAACGAGAAGAGAAGCCCCCGTGCTCAATCGCTTCTGCCCCTCAATCTCATAATTAAACGACAAAATCAGGTAACCCACAAAGGAGACAAACGGAAAGAGTATGTAAGCCATATTGAGCGACATAGCATCAGTAAGAAGAAAAATGTACACTGCATTCGACAATATAAGCTTTAAACCTCTGCTCTTTCTGTCGCCGAAAAAGTCTGACCCGATTTCATTTGCCACAAAACACCCGAACATAGCTACCGCAATATTTATGATAACTTCCTGCTGCATGATTTTCTGATTTCACTCCTTCTGTTTCTGCTTACAGGCAGTACAGTTTTATCCACGAGCTCGACATAGTCCGAGTGCACATACCGAACATATGCATAATTCACAATATATGACTTATGTATAAAAACAAAATTAAACTGCTTAAGCTCATCATATACATCATCCAGTCTTCCGTAAAAGCTGTGCTCTTCGTCCACAGAATGAAGAGTGAGCAGCCTTGCATTACTCTCAATATATTTAATTCTGCTTACAGGCACCCTCACTGTCAATCCCTGTTTCTCAATAATATACATATTTCTGCTGCCGTCGATAACTTTTTCGGCAATTCGCATAATGTGCTCCATTTTCTCCTGCGTGACAGGTTTTATAAGAAAATCCATGGGACGCATCTGAAACAGTTCCATAGCGTAGCTGTTCTCGGACGAGACATACACTATCTGTGTAATGTTATCGTTCAAAACTTCACGAATCAGCTTTCCGACCTCAACGCCGCTTCTTCCCGGCATCATAATGTCAAGAAAAATCAAATCATATTTCTTCCCATGCTCAAGCTCATAGCAAAGTTCTATTCCGTCATTGTATTCATCTACTCTATATATATCCATTAATTTACTCTCCAGAGGGAGAAGAAATCTTATGACACTCTCGGTTATTTCACTGTCATCATCACATACTGCTATTCTGAGCATTTTAAATCCTCCCAATTTTTATTTTCAAAATTTTATTTTTGTTATTTTACCATTTTTTGACAATTTCCTCAAGGTCTAACCGAGCGTTATGGCATAAAAAGCAGACAAAATCCCCATTTTTTTCATAATTTCTTTATGAATAAAAAAACTGCCGCACGGCAATCTCTCACCGTACGGCAGTAAAATATCAGTTAATATTAAATTTTATCAGCAAATTAAGCCTCTGAGCGTCTTACAAGAGACTCATATTTAGCCTTTGCATTAGCCTCAGCCTGACCGAAGAGCTTCTCAGCTCTCTCAGGATTCTGTTTCTTAAGGTTGATGTAACGGCTCTCACCCATGATGAACTCCTGATAATCCTTAGTAGGCGCTTTGCTGTCAAGTGTAAACGGATTCTTGCCCTCTTCCGCCTTTCTTGGGTCAAATCTGAACAGATGCCAGTAACCTGACTGAACTGCCAGCTTCTCTTCTTCCATTGCCTTTGACATACCCTTGCGGATACCGTGATTGATACATGGAGCATAGCCGATTACAAGAGACGGACCATTATAGCTTTCAGCCTCCTGGATCGCCTTTACACACTGATTCATATCAGCACCCATAGCAACCTGTGCTACATAGATATAACCGTAGCTCATAGCGATTGCTGCAAGGTCTTTCTTCTTGACGTCCTTACCTGCTGCTGCAAACTGAGCGATTGCGCCGAGATTTGTAGCCTTAGATGCCTGTCCGCCTGTGTTAGAGTAAACCTCAGTATCAAATACGAACACATTTACATCCTTGTTTGCCGCAAGTACGTGGTCTAATCCGCCGTAGCCAATATCATAAGCCCATCCGTCACCACCGAATATCCACTGTGACTTCTTTGAGAGGAACTCTTTCTCCGCAAGAACTTCCTTAGCCTTCTCACATCCGCATGCCTCAAGAGCAGCAACAAGCTTATCTGTTGCCTTTGAGTTAGCCTCGCCGTCCTCGTAAGTAGCATAGTACTCCTCAATAGCAGACTTAACATCAGCATTGTCTGTAGATGCAAGAATTTCATCGAGCTTATTCTTAAGCGACTCTCTGTTGGCATCCTGAGCAAGCTTCATACCGAAACCGTACTCAGCGTTATCCTCAAACAGTGAATTGCCCCAAGCTGGTCCCTTGCCGGCCTTATTTA
>CASFUI010000259.1 GCA_949297565.1 uncultured Eubacteriales bacterium | reverse complement strand
GTAAAGACGCCGAGAAACTTCCATCCTATAAATGAGAGCTGAAAAACAAAATATTCCCATTTGTGACCGCGCATTATTCTCCTTGACAGTGTGATGGCCTGGTTTGGAGAAATCCCCGGATTTTCGGCAACAATGTAAGGAACGCAGAAGTAGGAGCATTCCTTGATGAAGCCGCCTATAATCGTAATCGACCAGAGCGTTTTGTATACAGTAGTGAGAAGCATGGTGAGGGAGGCGTTTATCCACTTTTTTACCTTCATAAAAAACATAAATTTTGAGGCAGGAACCCTGCTGTATGTACGTCCTTCCAGATAAATACGTTTTGCAGCCGCCTTGTAGACATTAAGTATAAAAATCCATATAAACAAAACGGTAAAAAAGCTTAACGCTATGAAAATTGCCGTTGTGACGCTTTTGGAAACTACAATAAACTGTATGGACGAGTATGCTGTTACAAGAATAGCTCCCGATGAGAGCTGATTAACTATGTGTGACAGCACTCCCTTGCTCCGTCCGAAGGTTTTATCCATAAAAGCATGTTTTTTCGGCTGGGTTTTGTTTTCGAGAAGCTGTTTTGATGCGTCCTGGCTTTTCTCAAACTCACCGCGAGCAAGAAGAGACCATACATCGGATATTCCTGGTATCTCGGTGGTTGTCCCCGAGTCTACCACATCGTTGTATGCTCTTAAATTATTAAAGCCTATTTTGAATATGTCTATTGAGCTGACATACTGTATTCCCATTATTGCTGAAATTGCGCAGACAATCATGTATATAAGATAGTGTTTTCCAAGCGCTGTTTTAGCCAGCTGTTTAGTGTCTTTTCTTTTGAACATATAGGTCTCCATTCCGGGTGTAAATACAATTCTTTAAAACTGACGCCATTATAGCACATGAAAAGGCTGTTCACAATCATTGTATGACTCAAGTTATTTAAATCAGAGCGTATTGATACGATTGAAAAAAGATATTATACTTATAAAAAGAGAATTTAGCTGTACTAAGATGACAGTTTGGAAACCGAAAGACTAATTTAAAGAAATAAGAGTTTATATACGGATTAAAGAAAAGTATATTAATATTGCGGAAGGGAAAGGAATTACGTTTTCGGAAAGAGAGCATTATAAATGGATAAAATTTTTATCGCTGTTATTATAGTGTTTATATTGATTGCGGCTGCGGCAGTTGTGTATCTTGTAAAGGCTCTGTTTGCAAGTATGGACAGATATAAAGCGGCGGCAGAGACGATTGACAATCTTGAAGGACTGAATATGAAATTGAGGAGTCAGCGGCATGATTATATCAATCAGCTTCAGGTTGTTTACGGACTGCTTGAAATAGGAGAATATGAGGAAGCGCACAGCTATCTGAAACCTATCTTTAATGACATGATGAAGGTCGGAAAAGCGTTAAAGACAAGAATACCCGCAGTGAACGCGCTGCTCATGGCAAAGATGCAGACCGCGGAGGCAAGAGGCATTGATATGTATGTTGAGGTTAAGTCTGACCTTAAAAATATAGGCGTTGAGGGCTGGGAACTGTGCAAGGTTATGTCGAATATCATAGACAATGCAATGACGGCAGTAGAAGCCGGTGAGCGAGAAGAAGGACACAAAAAGGTTTACATAGAGATTAATGAGACGCCTGATACATATATTATAAGAATTACAAATAACGGTCCTGTTATAACAGAGGAAGAGAAGAGGAATATTTTCAAGTCAGGATATACGACAAAGAAAGAGCCGGGACACGGAGAAGGGCTTGCTATCGTGACGGGGATATTAAAGGAGCACGGCGCCCGAATGAGGGTAGATTCATCTAAACAGGAAACAGTATTTGAGGCTGAGTTTTTTAAGCAGCCGGAAAGGAAGGGATTATGGGAACGTTAGAAATTATAGGAATTATTTTAATAATAGCAGGGATTATTCTGGTATCGGTGGAAATGTACATCCCGGGCTTCGGGGTACCTGGAATATCGGGAATTATATGTCTGATTGCCGGAGTATTTATGACCGCAAAGAATTTAACTCAGGGAATTCTCCTTGTGATAATAATTATGTGTATACTGCTCGCGGTGTTTTCGGTTATGTATATTCTTATCTTTAAAGCCAGAATGGATTCCCCGATTGTGCTGGACAACACAATTTCGAGTAAGGCGGGATATTTGGGTGAGGATGACCTCAAATATCTTTTGGGAAAAGAGGGAGTTGCGGTTACGGATCTGAGACCGTCAGGAAAAGGAAATTTTGAGGGCATAGAATTTGATGTGAGCTCTGCGGGAAATTACATACAGAAGGGAACAAAAATAGTTATTTGCAGTATAAAAGATTCACGTCTTACGGTGAGAGAGATGTCCATGGAGGATGAAAATGAGAGTGATGATAGTGGAAGATGAGCCGGGCATAAGAAAGCTGCTTGAGAAAATAATTTCCAGAAATAAGGAATTTGAAGTTGTCGCTCAGTGCGGCAGCTTTCATGAGGCTGTTGAAAAATATTCACTGTGTAAGCCGGAGATTGTATTTATGGATATAGAGATAAAGGAGGACGAGGCTGACGAGACCGCAAGCTCACGGGTAAACGGCGCCCAGTGCGCGAGAATTCTTTCAAATCTCAATACAAAATTAAAAATAATCTTTGTGACTGCCCACAGTGAATATATGTCCAACGCATTTGATATTTACGCATATGATTATATTGTAAAGCCGTTTGATACCGGGCGTATAGAGCGCACTCTCAGAAGAATTCTCGAAAACGAAAGGACGGCTGAGTCTTCTTTTGATAATGGAGCCGGCGGCGGTGAGACAAAAGAGTTTTTCCAGGAAGAGCAGGGAATTAAAAAAAGAGCGTCGTCCGGAATTGCCGATAAGCTGATGATACGAGGCAGGGAGAGCACAAGCTTTATAGATATAGACGAGATTGTTATGGTTGAGCGCCAGGGAGGAACTACAAAAATACACACGCTTCAGGGCTTGTTTACAACCTCAATGGGGATTGGCGAAATAGAGGAAAAGCTCAAGAAGCCGCAGTTTATGAGAAGTCATAAATCATTTATCATCAACATGGACTATGTCAGCAGAATAGAGCCCTACGGAAGGTGGACGTACATAGTAAAATTCAGCGGAAAAGATTACGACGCTCTTATAACAACTGCAAAATATGATGAGATTAAAAAAATATACGGTTGAGTGTCAAAGTCCTTTTTTATACTGAAGCGGTGTTTTTAGATATTTTCTTTTAAACGCATCACAGAAATAGCTTGTGCTTGTAAATCCGCATTCCTGTGATATTTCTGTTATGCTTTTGTCTGTTGACGCCAACAGCATAATTGCCTTCTCAAATCTTACGTTCATAAGATATTTCGAGAAAGTGTCACCTGTGCAGCTTTTAAACAGGCGCGAGAAATGTGCAGGTGAAAAGTTGTAAAGTCTCGCTGTCGAGTCAAGGGTAATGTTGCTGCCGTAATTTTTTTCGATATATCTCATTGCACTGTCTATGTATTTAAATGAATTTGATTTGGAGACAGAAGCGCTTGAGAAGTTGTCCAATGGTGATATAATTTCATTTTCCATGATATGAAGAATAATTAAAGTCAAGATACTTGTCAGTTTAATATCACTGTATTTGCCGGGGCTTTCTAATTCTTTTAAAACTTGCTCGAAATAGTTTAAGATTATTTTTTGGTCTCTTGGCTTTAGCACATGAAATTTTTTGTTATAAAAGCGATTGAATTCAGACGGACCGACAGCAGTTTTTATTTTGTCGGCAATCTCAAAGGAATATTTTATCAAAATGCCGTCATACGGCAAATCGCTGATAGAAAATGACTGGTGGGCAAGATTTAGAGGAGATGTTCCGACATAACCGCTGTGCATTTCCCATTCACCGTCTGTGGAAAATATTCTTCGGTCTCCGGAAATAGTAAAGCCTATTTCATAGTGACCTGTGACAGCCTGCATAACTGCCATATGCTCGTTGTTTCTTTTTCCGTTATATATAGTATATCTTTTGGCTTCAAAGTTAGAACCGCATTTAATTGGTCTTGGCATAAAAATCTCCATTCCTGAGCGTTTATCGCGACGGGGCAACACAAATATTAAATTTGCGTCTGCTATCACCGCTATTTGTGACGCTCCGGCACAAATAAACAGCTACACCTTGCATGGTTTTGGAACCATAAGCTATCGAGCTTATTTAAAAATCTAAAAATATCATAATATCTGAATATTCAAAAGTAAATAGACAAATAAACGAAACAAACAAATTTGATGTTTTGATATAATACGAGCAACAGTTATTCTGTCAGATGATAAATAAGGTCAAGCAAAGTCGTAAGCCGTACGGCGTTGTGCTCATGCAGGTTTGCGGCGCGGAAAGGAAGGTCGGAATATGGGGCTGGCATGCAGAAAAAGAGTATTTGTAATATTAGGTGTATTTTTTATAATGCAGTTTTCTGGGTGTTCACAAAATATTCAAAGAACACAAAATATAAGTCTGG
>CASFUI010000258.1 GCA_949297565.1 uncultured Eubacteriales bacterium | reverse complement strand
GTCGTATTGCTTATTATTACATCTGTCATTGGAGTATTTATGTATCAGAAATATCAGCGTCAAAAAGAATCAGATACATATACAGCCCAGATCACAGAGTATAATGACAGTTTTTCTAATGCAGACGACCGCGGCAAAAAAATAGAAATACTTCGAAATATATCCAATGATTTCACAGCTTACAGCAAAACAGGTACTCCATTGGACGAAATTATCCAAAAATATAATAACGAAATAAATACTATGAAGTCCTATTTTATTTCGGAATATGAAAAGACACTTTCTGATAACACATTAGACAATCTTGAAGAAATAGCTGACAAGGAACGTATAAATACAGCCAAATCTAACCTCTCCGTCCTGTCAGAGACAATCACATCTGAAATGTACACCGTTTGCACAGATGAAGAAGCGCTTACCTATACAGGTTCTATAAATACGCTTATTTTATCCTATGAGAAACGTATCGCGGAGATTGAAGAACAGGAGATAAAAGAAGCCGAAGAAAAAGCAAGACAGGATGAAGAGGCAAGGCAAGCCGCACAGCAGGCTTCTTCAGGTTTTGGCGACTATGATAGTTCCGGCAGTTCTTCAGGTGGAAGTTATGGCGGCTCCACATCTAACGGTCGCTATCAAACAGGAACTTCATGGTATACGGATAGTGATGGCACAACAGAGTATAAAGAATATTCTGATGGAAGTTGGACAGCACAGGATGAACAAGGTAACAGCTGGAGCAGTGACGATTTAAAGGAATGGTTAGATTAAGCTATAAATAGTAATTAAGGGATATTCCGACTGCAGCGTTTAAAACACAATTTTATAATATCACTTATCGTCCCCGCTGCCAGCATACACCATCCGGCAATCATAAGCCACTGCTGATAAACGGACGATGTCCCCGCGATTTCAAATATTCCCCTTAGCAAACTTCCGACCGTAAGCGCGGTTACTCCGAAATGGTAGTTGAGCCGCCTCCGTCAAGATTATATGCGTTTTCACAGCCAAGTTCAGCCATAACCTGCGCAAGCTCATTCAACGACAGTCCCTCACTTGCCGATGTAAAGCATGTGAACAATTAATGGATTTTTATGGAATAAATCGTGTCTAAGCTGATTCAGGCATATTTGTTTCAATTTATACTATAACTATTAAATATCAATTAACGTAAAAATGACCTTATTGTCGCAAAAGAAAACCGTATTAACACTTCCAACATATCCGGCGCAGAATTCATATCACGTTTCAGAAAAAATGACAGACTTATCCCTATAATCACACTCACATTTTATTACGGCGAAAAGGAATGGGACGGTGCTTTAAGTTTATACGATATGTTTAAATTTAACGTCACGGAAATTGAAAATACCATACTTCAAAAATATATTCCTGATTATCATATTAATCTTGTCGATGCAGGCAAAATAGATAATCTTGAGTGTTTCCAAAGCGATTTACAAGTTATTTTAGGCATGCTAAAATATAGGAACAATAAGGAGGTGCAAATAGATATGTGCAAAGCACTCGATGACTTATATAATGACGGAATTAAACAAGGAATTGAAGAGGGAATTTCTCGTACCAAACATGAAACAGCACACGAAATGTATAATATCGGCATATCTGTTGAGACTATAGCAGCCGTACTGAAAGAAAACAAATTAACAATTAGCCAGTGGCTCAGCTAAAGAGTAGAGGGCAATTCCAAAAGTCATCTTATGACTTTTGAGACACCCTCTCCTCTAAAATATACTGTCTATTTTTCGGACCTTGTCTCATAGTCCACTATGCAAACTGGCTGTTATACAGCTCCGCGTATGCACCGTTTGCCTTCAGGAGCTCACTGTGTGTTCCCTGTTCAATAACGTCTCCGTTCTTCATGACGAGAATTAAATCAGCATCCACAATAGTTGATAAGCGGTGAGCAATAACAAAGCTGGTCCTGTTCTGCATAAGCGCGTTCATCGCCCTTCCGATTTCCATTTCGGTGCGTGTATCTACGGATGAAGTCGCCTCGTCTAAGATTAGCATCGCCGGATTGCAGAGCATAACCCTGGCAATCGTCAAAAGCTGTCTCTGCCTAACCGAGATATTTTCAGCGTCATTGCAAAGAAGCGTGTCGTATCCATGCGGCAGCGTCCTTATAAAAAAGTCTGCTCTCGCCGCTTTTGCCGCTCTTACAATCTCTTCTCTTGTCGCATCCGGTTTGCCGTAGGCTATATTTTCCACAATAGTTCCCTCAAACAGCCATGTATCCTGCAAAACCATTCCGAAATTACTCCTGAGAGCTGCCCTTGAAATTTTCTTTGTATCTGTTCCGTCAAGCATAATACTACCGCCGTTGACCTCATAAAATCTCATAAGCAGATTTACAAGCGTTGTCTTTCCCGCGCCCGTACTTCCCACAATAGCTATTTTCTGTCCCCTGCGGGCCTCAAACGAAATATTTTTCATAAGAATTTTATCAGGAAAATAACCGAACTTTACATTATTAAAACTCACATTTCCCTGTGCTTTTATATCTCTTAAGTCCTCGCTGTCCGCCGAAATCTCTTCCTCATCAAGAAATTCATACACTCTTTCCACAGATGCCAGTGCGGACTGCATCGTGTTAATCATAAACGACATCTCCGTTATCGGCTCTCCAGCCTGATTGACATACTGGAAAAATGCCTGAAGCTTTCCCGGACTCAATCTTCCATCCAAAAGCATTAATCCTCCGATGGCTACAATAATTACCATTCCGCAGCGGTTTACAAAACGTATAGACGGATTTACCGCATTCATCAAAAAATCAGTCTTTTCAGACGCTCGCGCAAGCTCCTCTGCCGCGCTGTGAATCCTCTGTGAACTCCGCTTTTCATAATTAAACGCCTTTATAATCATTCGCCCGCTGTAAGACTCTTCGATGAGACTGTTCATTTTTCCAACATAGCGCTGGCGCTCCGCGGCATACTTGAGCGTCTTTCTTGACACTATATTTGTAAGCGTAAGAGAAAACGCCATAAACACAAGAAAAATTAATGTCAGCAGCACGCTGAAGGACAGCATCATAATAACCGAGCCTATAATTGTTCCGACTGCCACAAAAAGACGTATCAGTCCGGTTTGCAGCGCCTCCGACATCTTGTCAAGGTCGTTTGTCGCACGGCTCATTATCTCTCCCGGCTGACGCCTGTCATAAAATGACAGCGGAAGTCTCTGGAGCTTCTCGCTTATCTCATTTCTAAGCTGTAAATTAAGCCTCTCGGCAAAGCTTGACATTAAAAAATTTTGAAGCGTGTAAAAACCTGCTGCCGCAAGATATAAAAGAAGCAGCATGAAAATCTGGCGTCCGGCGTTGTGCCATGTAATTCTGAACACTGCTGTACTGCCTGCATTCTCCTTTATCGTATTCCAGATAAGGTCAACAACCCTTGCGCTGTAAAGAGGCGCAATAATGGTAAAAAAAGTATATGACACAACTGAAAGCATAACTATGATTAATCTTGTCTTTTGTTTTCCCATAGAGGCAATAAAGCGTTTTACGGTTTTTTTCATATCCTTGGTCTTAAAAACTTCATCTTCAAAATAAGCCTGATTATCTTCCATTTGCTCCTCCTTTCATCTGTGACTCGGAAATATCACGGTATACAGGACAGCTCTTTAACAGCTCCTCATGTCTTCCTATACCTGCAATTTTCCCGTCATCCAAAACTATAATTCTGTCAGCGTGAATTATTGTGCTTATTCGCTGAGCTATAATTAACACCGCAGAATTTTTAATTTCCTTTTCGAGCGCATGGCGCAGCGCCGCATCTGTCTTAAAATCAAGAGCAGAAAAGCTGTCGTCGAACACATATAAATCAGCCTTTTTCGCAAGCGCTCTGGCAATAGACAGACGCTGCCTCTGTCCTCCGGAATAATTAGTTCCGCCCTGTGCGACATAAGCGTCAAGTCCTCCTTTTAAATCCTTTACAAAATCAGACTGTGCCGTTGAGAGGGCTCTTATCATCTCTTCCTTCGTCGCTCCGGAATTTCCGTATTTTAAATTATCAGCAACAGTACCCGAAAAAAGCCATGCCTTCTGCGGTACATACGAGATATGCTCTCTCAGGTCATGCTGTGAAATATCTCTTATATCGTGATTTTTAAATAAAATTCTCCCTCCCGTTACGTCGTGGAAACGAAGAAGCAGCTTTGCAACCGTTGATTTTCCGCTGCCTGTCCCTCCGATAATGGCAGTAGTCTCGCCTCTTTTGCAGCAAAATGATATTTCTCTCAGGGTATCCTCGTCAGCGTCCGCAAATCTGAACGAAACATTTTCAAAACTTATCACATCACAATCTCCAATGCCAGCCTTACCGGACACATTTGCTTTATCCTTAAGTCTTCCTGTACCGTCCTTTATCTCAGGAGTTTTTAACAGCACCTCTTCAATACGCCTTTTACATATTATCGCTCTCGGAACAAGAATAATAACCATCTGAGCCATGACAATATAAAACAAAATCCATATTGCATACTCTGTGACCGCTGTTATATCTCCTATTTTCATTGTACCCGCGCCGACATTGTTGCCGCCCAGATAAAGAATAGCTACAACACAGATATTTATAGTCACCATTGCAAGACTGTCAAGTCCTGCAAACAGACGGTTTGCATGTATAGCAGAAACGGCGTAATCCGTAAAGGTTTTCTTCATTCTGCCAGTCTCGTGCTTCTCTTTATTAAACGCTCGTATAACACGAACACCAGTAATATTTTCGCGAAGAACTACATTCATTCTGTCCAGAAAGCTCTGAAGCTTCTCAAAAATACGCGACGCCCTGCTTACAATAAACATTGCGAAAATTAATACAAATAACGTAGCTCCCAATATGAGAAAGCCCATATTTCTGTTAATTCTGAACGCAAAAAATATTCCTACAACGCACATAAACGGCACCGGAATAACCATTTGGATAAACATCACAAACGCCTGCTGTATTACGTTAATATCATTAAGAGTTCTCGTAATCATCGATGCAGTTCCGAACTCTTCAAAATCAGCCGAAGAAAACTCAAGCGATTTATCATAGACAGCATTTCTTATATCTTTTCCTATTCCGGCGGAGAGCTTTGCGCAAAGCCAGCTTCCGGCAAGCATACAGCCTCCTGATAAAAGAGAGACTAAAAGCATTAAAATTCCCCTCTGAATAATTGCATCGATACTGCCGCCGCTCACTGCAATATTAATCATATCGGCAGTAATAGTAGGAACAAGCATCGAGCATATAACATCTATAATAATTGTAATAAGAACAGCCATACACTTTATTTTATACGGCCTTAAAAATCTCAAAATAAATTTCATATACTTAGCTTTTACCTTCCTCAATTTTTATATTTTTATGTTATTCAACATTATTTACATATTTTTCTATTTCCATCTTAAAGTTATCATATTGTTTCCGTGAAAGCGAAATCAGCAAATCCCGTTCCTGTTCCGCCATTCCCATGAGCGAGCGCTGTTCTGCCTCAATAACCGGAGCAATTATTCTCCCGCAAAGCTCACGCCCCTTGTCGGTAAGCCGCACAGCCTTACTGTTTCGCGCGGCAGCAATCTGTTCCAGCCTTATAAAGCCGTCATTGACAAGCTTTGAAATTGCAAAATTGACAGTCTGTTTCGGAAAACACCACATGCCAGCAAGATCATTCTGCGTATATACATCGTCACTCTCACACAGAGTATATAAAACCCAGAAGGAAGCGTCCGATATGCCGCACCTTACTGCATATTCGTGGTAAACCTCATCAAATTTCCTGCAAATGCGATTAAGCTCTATATTTTGAGCTTTTACCGATTTTATCCCAAAATCATTTTCCATCAACCAACCTCACCTGTTATTTAATTATAATTTCATCAAAACAGCACTATCTGTCTTAATACAAAAACCAGAAGTCAAAATCCAATATTGTACTTTTATAGTGCATGAAAATGAGTATAAATCCAATATGGGATTTTGTCAACTGAATTTGACTCTCTGTTCGCATAAAAAAATTCCGCAGCCACTTTTTAAGTAACTGCGGAATTTTTTATTCAGCTTTTAAATAAATATAATATCTTAAAGCCTTATATTATAATTTATAAAACAGGTCATCCCTCGATTGAGATATACTTTTTGCTCTCTACAGCCTTTTCATCTTTCTTAGGAATTGAAAGTTTAAGGATACCGTCCTCATACTTAGCTTTAATATCTTCCTGTTTAATATCTTCGCCTACATAAAAGCTTCTGCTCATTGCTCCGGCATAACGCTCTTTTCGGATATATTTTCCTTCTTTATTCTTCTCCTCCTTGTCAAGTCCCTTTGACGCGCTGATTGTCAGGTAACCGTTTTCAAGCTGTGCGTTGATTTCGTCTTTCTTAAAGCCAGGCAAATCAATATCAACCTCATAGCCGCCTTCCGTTTCTCTGACATCTGTCTTCATCACATTCTGTGCGTGCTTTCCGTAAAGTGCTTTGTCTACATCAGGAAATGAAAAATTCATCCAATCATCATTAAATAAGTTTTCTCCAAAAATACTAGGCATTAACATAAGTCATCTCTCCTTTTCTCAATAAACCGGAACTCTTTAAATGTTCCTCTTCTTTGTTTCTGGCTATGTTATAGTCCTTTTTGTTAGCACTGTCAAGAGGTGAGTGCTAACAAAAATATAAAGAAATTATAAACTAATTATAAACTGTGACTTTTAAATAATTTATTTCACTCAACCGCCTTAAAAACCGCTTCTATACAAAACTTATCACCGTCCAAATGAGCCTCAAGACTGCCGTTCATCCGCTCAGCCAGCTCTTTCGCAATAGACAGCCCCAGACCGCTTGAGGTTTTGCTTCTCGCGGAATCTGCCTTGTAAAATCTCTCAAACACCTGCGATACATCTATCTCATCAGGATTTTCCACCTCATTAATAACGCAGAGCCGCGCAGAGCCGTTCTCCTTCGATAAATAAATGCTTATATTATTTTTTCCGTGGTCAAGACCGTTTTTAATTACATTCTGTAAAATTCTTCTGAGCGCCTGCTCATTTCCATCAATAAAAATAAGACTGTCAGGTATACTTATCAAAGGCATAATGCCTCGCTTTGTCCACTCGTCGTAATAAGAAAAAACAGTATTTTTTACAGTTTTATTCAGACAGCAGCGTGACAGTTCCAGCTTATACTCGTCACTCTTTAA
This sequence comes from uncultured Eubacteriales bacterium, assembly GCA_949297565.1. Lineage (GTDB taxonomy): Bacteria > Bacillota > Clostridia > Lachnospirales > Lachnospiraceae > Lachnospira. The sequence continues at coordinate 8,592 of CASFUI010000258.1, read as the reverse complement.
CTTTGTAAACATAAAAAGCTCCTCAAGCATATCCTTTAAGCTGGAAATTCTCTCCTGAATAATCCCTATATATTTTTTCTGCTCATCGCAATCGCTGCTGTTTTCAAGGAGCTGAAAATATCCGTCAAGTGATGTCAGCGGGGTTCGTATATCATGCGAGAGATTTGTATAGGTATCGGAAATAATCTTTTCTTTCCTCTGAAAATTTCTTTTTTCCTCCTGTCTGAGACAGATAAATTCATTGAGCGTATCTGCGAGCTCACCTATTCCCCCGAAATCACTGTCGCGGCTGATCAGCATATTGCTGTCATGCTTCATAAGAAACGACATCTGGCGGCAGATGTCTTTAATCTGCCGCCTGTATTTTGCCAATATAAACACCATAATTAAAATAATAAGTATAAGTATACTGACCAGAACTATCATATACTAATCCCCATTTCTGAGCGCCCTGCCGCGAAGAGGCGATGAGAAATCCGCGCAGGCGGTTTCTCATCTGCCATCAAAGCTATTTGCTTTCGCTCAGAAACAAATAGCTGTATGAGCAATCAGCTATCGAGCTGATTGTTCATACTATATCTCTCCTCTTAAAAACGAGACCTGTTATCAAAGCTGACGCCGCGCCGAATATCACAGCCGTCAGGCATGCGAACAGCATTTGCCTGTTATCTGAATTAAGCGAAATCAGCGACATCTTTCCTATAACAGTATGCTCTATAAGCTGAAAATCCGCAACGCCCATTTTTTCGATTATTTTGTCAATAAAGCTGTATATTATAACCTGAAGCTTCATGATAAGGCATATTGAGAGCGTCATACTGATTGTATTGTGCTTAAATATAATTGAAAAAGCCATACATACAAGCACCATAGCATAATTGAGCAAAATATGCACCACGAAATATCTTAACAGGCTTCCTGCGTCCCTGAATATCATATTTCCGAAAAATATTCTCTGAAATAAAATCTGAAAAATAAAATACAGCGCCATTGTAATAGCCGTAAATATAAACAGAGACACTGTTTTTGACAATATAAGGCTTTCTCTCCTTTTCACCTGACCGCCTATATTCTTAATATATCCGCTGTTAATGTCGGCTGTTGAAAATATTACTGTAAATATAGCTAAAAATAATGTAACAAAAGTTCCCTTCAGATTTGCATACACCTGGTCGTCAACTGTAACCGACTGTCCCTCTTCTATATTCAGGGTAACCTGCATTCCTACGCTTACCGCTTCCTGCTCAAACTCAACCGCAGACGACTCATTTCTTATATTCTCCTCATCAATTTTAGTCATATAAGTGGAAAAAATCACGCCTGCCGCCATAATTATCCATATTATATACAACGCCTTTGTATGGAACATACGGTATAAATCCATTTTAATACATCTAAGCATCAGCGGCACCTCCTGTCAGATTGAGAAAATAAGACTCAAGCTCCTCGCTAGTAATTGAAATTCCTTTGACAAAAACTCCGTGCTTTGCCAGCTCCATATTTAGAGCCGCGCTCTCGTCCAGTCTCTCAAAAACATAAATATGATTTTTATCTGCCACCTGATAATTGACAAATCCCATATTATCCAACACAGGAAGCGCGGACTCCGGATTGTCAAGCGTAATCTCTATACGCTCGCTGCACCTCATCATCAGTTCTTCTCTCGTGAGCTCCTGTATAAGACTTCCGTTGTGAATAATACCGTAATCTGTCGCTATCTTCGCAAGTTCCTCAAGAATATGGCTTGAGATAATAATTGTCATATTCTTCTCATCGCAGAGCCTCTGTACAGTATCTCTCACCTCCGCGATACCCTGTGGGTCGAGGCCGTTTATCGGCTCATCCAGGACGAGCAGATCCGGCTCGCCGACCAGCGCCAGCGCCACTCCGAGCCTTTGCCTCATTCCCAGAGAAAAATTTTTCACTCTCTTATTTCCGGTATCGGCAAGACCTACGCTCTCCAAAATTCCCTCAATATACCCCTTCTTTTTTATGCCTGTCATCAGACACTTTACCTTAAGATTTTCATAGGCGGTCATATTCCGGTAAAGCCCGGGAGTCTCAATAAGACAGCCGACACGCGAGCGCACCTGCAAAAGCTCCTTTCCCGAATATCCAAACAGCGATATTTCCCCGGCTGTCGGTCTTGCAAGCCCTGCAATCATGCGAAGACAGGTAGTCTTCCCCGCACCGTTTCTTCCTATGAAGCCGTAAATCGCACCCTTTTTAACATGGAGATTTACAGAGTCTACAGCCTTATGGTGACCGTACTGTTTTGTCAATCCATGCGTTTCCAATAAAAATTCACTCACAGCTTTTACTCTCCTTTTTGCTGAATTGATAAAAAGCTGAGTACCGGGTCAGCTCTTTATCTGAGATAATGGTACCGCCTGTTTACTAATTAATCGCAAATAAAAGGTAAAAAAAGAGTAAAGATTACGAGTACATGCGGTATCCTATTCCCCACACTGTCTCGATATACTTGTCGTCAGTCACAGCCTTTATTTTTTTCCGTATATTGCTTATATGAACGTCAAGCGTCTTAGTTTCGCCTACATACGGCTCGTCCCACGCATACTCAAAAATGTCCTCTTTTCCGAAAACCTGTCTCGGATGCTTCATAAGGAGCTCAAGAATAGAAAACTCCTGCTTTGTTATATCCTCCAAAACCTTTCCTTCAATTGTGACACGGCGCGAAGTTCTGTCCAGCACCATTTTGCGGTAAGTTATCCTGTCGGCTTCAGGCTCTTTTGACGCGTGTCTAAGCTGTACCTGAATTCTCGCAATAACTTCCTCTATCTGAAACGGCTTTATTATGTAGTCATCCGCCCCCGAAGTGAGCAGATTTATCTTCTCTCCAAGCTCATCCTTTGCAGTAATCACAATTACCGGAAGATTTCCCATCTTTCTTATATCTTCAAGCACAGTCTCTCCTGAAATTCCCGGAAGCATCAGATCAAGAAGAACACAGGCAAATTTCTGAGACGGCTCCGTCTTATCCGCGTCCAGCTTTAAAAGCATCCTGGCCTCCGTCCCTGAATAAGCCTGAGTTGTGCTATATCCTGCTTTTTTCAGAGCAGTGTCAAGAATCTGATTAATGTCAGCATCATCCTCAACTATCAAAATATTTTTTGTCTCCATTTTCAATTCCCCGCAAACCTTCTGTACTCAGCAGAATTTTCTCTGAGTTTCGCCACTATCCTCTTTAATTCACTTACGGTAAAGTCAATTTCTTCAATTGTATTCTCATGTGAAAATGTAAATCTAAGCGACGAGCGCGCCGTTTCCCGCGAAAGCCCTATTGCCGTGAGCACATGAGACGCCTCAACGGCGCCAGACGCGCACGCAGAGCCGGCAGATGCGCATATTCCTGCCTGGTCAAGCAAAATAAGCACAGTCTCCCCTTCCGTAAACCCAAAGCTGATATTCGCATTATTAGGAAGCCGGTCTGTCCTGTGTCCGTTTAAGGCAGTGTTGGGAATCTCGTCAAGCACCCTCCCGATAAAATAATCGCGAAGCTGCATCTCCTTTCTGCTTCTTGCACTCATATTTTCTGCGGCAAGCCGTGCCGCCTTACCCATGCCCGCAATTCCCGGAACATTTAGAGTACCCGCTCTTCTTCCTCTCTCCTGCAATCCGCCGTGCATAAATGAACGAAGCCTTACTCCGCTTCTTATATACAAGATGCCCACGCCCTTAGGCCCGTTAATTTTATGCGCGCTTGCAGACAGCATATCAATATTCATCTCATCGACATTTAAAGGAATATGTCCGTACGCCTGCACAGCGTCAGTGTGAAAAAGTATATTATTTTCGCGTGCGATTTTTCCTATCTGCGCGACAGGAGCAACTGTTCCTATTTCATTATTCGCCGCCATAACCGAAATCAATATAGTATCTTTTCGTATTGCGTTTTGAAGCTTCTCCAAAGATACCTTTCCGTCCTCCCCGACCTCAAGATATGTTACCGAAAACCCTCGTCTCTCAAGATACCCGCAGGTGTTAATAACCGAGTGATGCTCTGTTCCGGTTGTTATAATATGCTTTCCCTTTTCTTCAAACGACTCCGCCGCCGCCTTTAACGCCCAGTTATTCGACTCTGTTCCTCCGCTTGTAAAATATATCTCACTCTGCTTTGCTCCTATTAAATCCGCCGTGTCCTTTCTCGCATTATCGACGGCAATCCTTCCGTCTGATGCAAAGCTGTAAACAGCCGACGGATTGCAGTAAACCGAACTGAGATAAGGAAGCATTTCCTCCAGCACTTCACCGCTCACTCTTGTGGTAGCTGCGTTATCAAGATAAATAATCTTTTTCCCTCTCATTGCCTGTCATATCCTTCCAGAAAATGGTGCTTCACACCGTTTTGCTTATACGCCACAACCGTATCAATATTAACATTCTCAACGCTCTTAAAAATATTCCCCTCAACAAATGGATTTACCTGTTTTAAATTTTTAATAAGCTGTTTTATCTCAAGTCTCTTCGAGCGGCTTTCCTCATTATCACAGCTCGCGCAGTTCTCGGTAAATCTGCATGCGCACTGCAAAAATTCAAGCCCGTTATAATCACGCCATGCCTTGATATCGTCCTCTCTCACCAGATACAGCGGACGTATTAATTCCATACCCTCAAAGTTAGTGCTGTGCAGCTTAGGCATCATTGTCTGAATTTGCGCTCCATACAGCATTCCCATCAAAATCGTCTCTATAACGTCATCATAGTGATGCCCCAGCGCAATTTTATTGCACCCAAGCTCCTTAGCATGGCTGTACAGATATCCTCTTCTCATTCTTGCGCATAGATAACACGGCGACTTTTCAATGTTATAAACCGATTCAAAAATATCAGACTCAAAAACAGTTACCGGCACATCTAAAAGCCTTGAGTTTTCCTCTATCATTCTTCGGTTTGCCGGACTGTAACCCGGGTCCATTACAAGAAACTTAACCTCAAAATCAAATTTGTTATGAAGCTTAAGCTCCTGAAAACATTTCGCCATGAGCATTGAATCCTTGCCGCCCGAAATGCACACAGCAATTTTATCTCCCGGCTTCACAAGCTCATATGTGTTTATAGCTTTTGTAAATCTGCTCCATATTGATTTTTTGAATTTTTTTCGGAGGCTTTTTTCAACCTCACTCGCCTTTGAAACACACATTTCCTATCTCCCGAAATTTATTTCACTTCAGTATATCTGACAGATTGTTTAGAATAGCTCCGGCAGCCTCAGCGTTATTCATTGAGTATACATGAACATTTTTAATACCGTTCGCATATAAATCAACTATCTGCTCGGTGGCATAGATTATTCCTGCCTGCTGCATCGCCTCGCGGCTATCCCCGAAGCTGTCCGCTATTCTTTTCAGTTTTAAAGGCATATTACACCCCGAGAGTTTTACCGCTTTCTCTAACTGTGACGCCCTTGTGACAGGCATTATGCCCGCTATTACAGGAACTTCTATGCCCGCCTGGCGCACACGCTCCATAAATTCATAAAAAATATTATTGTCAAAAAACATCTGCGTTGTCAAAAACTCACAGCCCGCATCCACTTTCTTTTTAAGATTTACAATATCCTCCTCTATTGTGGCGGAGTCAGGATGTCCTTCAGGATAACATGCGCCTCCGATACAAAAACCGCCGTATTCATTTATTGTCTCTGCAAGCTCCGAAGCATAGCGGTACTCCTTAAACGGCTCGCCCTCCATCCAATCAGGCCTGTCTCCCCTGAGAGCAAAAATATTTTCAATTCCTGCGGCTCTCATATCGTCAAGAGCGCTTAAAATTGACTGCCTCGTCGCTCCCACACAGGTCAGATGCGACGTTGCCGCAACTCCGTATGTATTTTGTATTCCCGCTGCTATTGCCAGCGTATTGCCGCAGGTACTTCCTCCGGCTCCGCAGGTCACGCTCATAAAAGCCGGCTTTAACGCCGCCACCTTATACGCCGCTTCCCTAACCGCCTCAAAATCAGAATCCGTTTTTGGCGGAAAAACCTCAAATGATAATGTCCGTTTATTATTTTTAAGAATTTCTGTTATCTTCACCTTTTTTCTCCTATACTTTTTGTAAAGACTCATTCCTGTGCACTTTTTTTGACGATTGTCTCGTTCATGCTTCCCATCCTGTATCCCTGCAAATCAAGCGTAACATATGCAAAGCCGTATTTCTTAAATTCACGCACTATCTCCAGCCTGTTTTCCTCTTTCATAAGCCTTTCAAAACCGTCAGGCTCTACCTCAATTCTCGCAAGACTGCCGTGAATGCGCACTCTCATCTGTCGAAACCCCATATCCAGCAAAAGCTGCTCTGCACGGTCAACCATTTTTAATTTTTCGGCTGTAATCCTCTCACCGTACACAAACCTTGACGCAAGACAGGCATACGACGGCTTCTCCCATACCGAAAGCCCCAGATACCTTGACAGAGCCCTGATATCAGCCTTAGTAAAACCACATTCCCTCAGAGGACTCTTTATTCCGAGCTCTGAAACAGCCTTAAGTCCTGGTCTGTAATCCCCGTTATCGTCAAGATTAGAGCCCTCCGCCACATTTTCCGCTCCGTTTTCTGCGGCAATCCGTTTTATATTCTTAAATAATTCCCTCTTGCAGAGATAACATCTGTTTTCCGGATTTTCGGCGAAGCCTTCTATATTAAGCTCGTCTGCCTCCAATACAATGTGACGTATCCCCTCTTTATCACAAAATTCCTCTGCCTCGCAAAGCTCCCTCTCAGGAAAAAGCCCTGACTTGACCGTAACTGCTATTGCCTTGTCTTTAAGCGTGTCCGAAGCCGCCTTAAGCAAAAAAGTAGAATCCACGCCGCTCGAAAACGCAACCGCGACAGAGCCAAGCTCCTTTAGATATTTTTTCAGATTTTCAAGTTTTTGTATCTGCTCTTCAGTTATATTTTTCAATCTATTCTCCATTTCGGCGTTATAAATCATCTCAGCTGCGCCCGGTATCCAGCTTATTTTATACCGCACAAATCCTTAACTATTTCCCCGGCGATAATCAGTCCTGCCGCCGGCGGCACAAACGACACGCTTCCGGGAATCGCTCTTCGCCGTGTGCACTTATGCTCTGTACCCGGAGGACACACGCAGTTGTCGCGGCAGTTTTCAGCCATATCCTCTATCGGTTTAATAGGCTGCTCCTCTGAATATACAACCTTCAGCTTTTTTATTCCTCGCTTTTTAAGCTCTCTGCGCATAACCTTTGCAAGAGGGCAGACCTTAGTCTTATAAATATCAGCAACACGAAGCTCACAGACATTAAGTTTGTTTCCTGTACCCATGCTGCTTATAATAGGAATATTAAGCCTGTCCGCCCTCATCACAAGCTCTATTTTTGCCGTAACCGTGTCAATAGCGTCAACAATATAGTCATACTCCTCAAACGGAAATTCATCCGCGTTCTCCGGCAGAAAAAAGCATTTATATACTCGTATATCGGCATCAGGATTTATATCCAAAATCCTTTCCCTCATCACATCTGTCTTGTATCTGCCTATTGTTTTTCTTGTCGCAATAATCTGTCTGTTTAGATTTGTAAGACATACCTTATCGTCGTCAATCAGGTCAAACGCGCCAATCCCGCTTCTTGCAAGAGCCTCGCAAACATATCCTCCGACGCCGCCTATACCGAACACGGCGACTCTTGAATTTTTCAATTTATCTATTGCTGCCTTTCCAAGCAGCATCTCTGTTCTCGAAAACTGTGTAAGCATAATCATATAAGGCAAAAAGGCGGATGCAAAGCACCCGCCACCCTCTGCCTATCTCCTAGTATTTTGATAGGCTATATTATATGTCAGAGTATGTAAATTGTCAATTCCTTTAGCTGCCGCAAAACTGTCACATCACTCCCGCAATCATCGCTTCGCCAACCTTCATAACTCCCGCAAGCAGCATAACCCATACAGGATTAAGTTTAAATTTTTTCAGAAGCACCACGCATACCACAAATATAACAACCATGCTCCATTTTGTCGCTCCTAAGGATATATCGCCGCTGTTTCCCCAGAAAGACGATATAAGTATAGAAATTCCTGCTGACGCAATCATCGCCACAACCGCCGGGCGCAGAGAATTTAAAACACCCTGAAACAAATCCATTTTTCGGTATTTAAGATACAGCTTTGTTATGACAGTTACAATTATACAAGACGGGAGAATACAGCTAACAGTAGCTATTACAGCACCGGGAAGTCCCGCAATCTTAAGTCCCACAAAGGTTGCCGAATTAATCGCGATAGGTCCCGGAGTCATCTGGGATATGGTAATCAAATCGGTAAATTCCGCCATATCAAGCCAGCCGTTTGACAGGACAACCTGTCCCTGAATTAGCGGCATTGCCGCATAACCCCCGCCAAAACTCAAAAGCCCTATCTGAAAAAAGCTCAAAAACAGTTTAATATAAATCATTTCGCCTTATTCCTCCCTTTTGTCAAGCAAGTCCTTGCTACTCCAATTAACGCACAAACTATTATTATATAAACGACATTTATATTAAAAATACAGCCCGCGATAAACGCACCCGACATAATTATAATTGAGGCCGCGTTTTTTCCTCTTACTATACCGCTTCC
>CASFUI010000257.1 GCA_949297565.1 uncultured Eubacteriales bacterium | reverse complement strand
TTGTCACACGCAAAGAAAATAGGTATTATTTTATTATTCATTAGTATTACCCTGTATCTCCCTTTCATATTTCTTTTTTAAATATATATATTCAAAGAAAATGTCGTCAAATGCATCATACTTAAAAACTCTGTACACCTTGCTTATCTGCCACTGCTTTATATTTTCAGTATGCGGATATGGCAGGTAAAACAATCTCTTTGAAAAATGTCTCACCACCGTATGTCTGTGCAGGAACTTCTGGTCATTAAAACGCTGGGCAAGCATCAGCTTTTTTGTTGTGCTCCTGTATATAGCCGACTGGTCCGCAAAAATAAGCTTCCTTTCCGACAGCAGCTTACGCGCCTTAGCAAAAAGCCCAGTCTGCCTGATTTTTTTCATATTGAGCAAAAGAACTCCCGCATTAATATAATTGTGATTAATAAGATATTTGCCGTAATGATCCCTGGCTGCTGCATACTCGTAATCCGAAATATCATGTCCGTAAAGCAGGCATATATCACGGTTAAACAGAATATCCGCATCAAGATACAGAAGCTTATCCGGTATGCCGGGAAGTTCATCAGCCAGAAGCCTTAAAAGCGTATACGGGGAACAATATGTAAGCTCATTCGGACAATCCGCGAACACCTCGTTATACTGCTCTTTGACATCAAAGCGCAGCACACGATTGTCTTTATTATAATGTTTTGCAATCTGTTCAAGATATTCAGTCTGACGCGTGCTGATTGCCGTATACTCTTTTTTAATATGCGAAACGTCCATTGTAAGAATATAAAAAGTAAAAGGCTCCTTTGATGATGTTCTCATAAAAACAGACAGCATGCATGTAAGTATTCCGTCAAACACTTTTTCATTTCCCGCAAATAATACATTAATCATGCTTTGTCTCCTTTATATACTTTATCATCTCAATATTATTTTCAGCACTTCTTGCACACATAGTCTCATACACCAGATCTCTTAGCCTTTGCTTCTGCTCTTTGGCTGAAAGCGTCTCATCTGAAAAAAACGGTCCGTCCACATATGTGACAATTCTCGGAGTCTTTCGTATACGCCTCTTCTTATAGACATTTGTAAAGCAGTACACCGGAGTGTGATATTGAACGGGATATCTGAAGGAAGTATCCTTAAACGGGCGTATCTTCGTATAATAAGGCCATATATGCGCCTCGGGGTAAATCATTACAGCCTCGTTTTTTTTAAGATGCCCCTCTATTGAGGAGAGGAAATTCCTCACCGCCTCGCGGGTGTCAGGAAGCGGCAGTGCTCCGAGAGACGGCGTAATCTTTCCGAGCACCGGCATAGATACATTATCAGGGTGAACTATAACATACGCATCCTTCGGGAAACTAACCATACTCGGTATAAACGCATCCGCAACGGCATTTGTGTGATTCCCGTAAATAAAGATACTTCTCCCAGCGCTCTGCTTTAAAACATTCCTGTTTACAATCTTATGCCCGAACTTAAGCTTCAGAAAAATATATGCAAGAGGTCTTGCCAATATCACATACCAGAATATGTGTGAAAGCTTTCTCAAACCGTTCCCGTCATAGCTGTAATCTTTATCAATAGTAACCGGCTTTATCTTTGCCGTTGAAAACTCATCCTTAAGTTCATCGCTGTAATATATAACTTTTTGTTTTTTCACAGCCTCCCCCATTCCCAACATCATATTTTATCTTAAGCCATTGTAGTATATTAAGTTTAAAATGTCAAAAATTCAAATTACCTGAAAGTGATATAAAATTCTCTCTATGTATATAATAAAAATTGCCGTCCCACTTCAACCTGTTAATCGGTATCAGTGAAACAGCAATCAAAGTAATTTATATATGAGCAGTGCTGTAAGCCGGGTTATGTCCACACCTCAGGTGTGTGATAATCATCTATCTAGCTCCGCCGTCACCGGCGGAATCAAGCGTCCTACCTAAAAGCACGACGGGCCGCCGTATAGCTTTTGTTTGGACTTGCTTCGGATGGGGTTTACATGGCCGCTGCTGTTACCAGCAGCGCGGTAGTCTCTTACACTGCCTTTCCACCCTTACCTTGTTTTCACCGCGATGCAAAAGGCATCAGACTGACGAGCAGCCTGATACCACGGCAGCTAAACTGCCTTAAATGAAAACAGGCGGTTTATTTCTGTTGCACTTTCCTTGGAGTCGCCTCCACCAGACGTTATCTGGCATCCTGCCCTGCGAAGCCCGGACTTTCCTCACCTGACGCCTCTCGGCAAAATCAGCCGCGATTATCCGCACTACTCATATTCTCACATACAAGACGAAAAGCTTCAATACGAAATTCATCCTCCGGGCCCATCCCCACAAAACGACTTCCGTACAGTTTGCTTCCTCCGTCTTCTTCCGCAATTCTTACAATCTCAATTACAACATCAAGGACCTCATGATTTGGCATTATAATTTTAGCCTTATAAAACGAGCCTTTCTCGAGCTTTTTTTCTGCCGAAAAGGATATTCCGCCTTTTGAAATATCTCTTGTTATAACACTGATTTCCGTTTTTTCATGTCTTTGGGAATCTGTTATAATATCTATAGATAATACCATTTCAAGCGGAATTCTGACAGCTCTCCTTCGTTCTTCTCCCATTATTAATCTCCCATGATACTTAAACCTTACAGTCTACGCCCCTACTTTATAAACATTGCGTCTCCGAAACTGAAAAACCGGTATTTCTCGTCAACGGCAGTCCTGTACGCGTTTAAAATATTTTCTCTTCCGGCAAGCGCCGATACAAGCATAACCAGAGTTGACTCCGGCAGATGAAAATTGGTAATCAGACAATCTATCGCCTTAAACCTGTATCCCGGATAAATAAAAATCTGAGTCCATCCGCTGCAAGGTTTTATGAAGCCGTCATCCGACGCTGCCGACTCAAGCGTTCTTGTGCTTGTCGTGCCGACAGCAATAATGCGTCCTCCGTTTTTTCTGGCTTTATTTATTTTTCCGGCTGCTTCATCATCTATTCTGTAAAACTCTGAATGCATGTGATGATTAAGAATATTCTCCTCCTTTACAGGACGAAATGTCCCAAGGCCCACATGCAGTGTCACCCTTGCAATGTCTACGCCCTTGCTTACGATTTTATCGAGAAGCTCATTTGTAAAATGCAGCCCGGCTGTCGGCGCAGCCGCTGAGCCCTCATGCTTTGCGTACACAGTCTGATACCTGTTTTTATCCTCAAGCTTATGGGTAATATAAGGCGGCAGCGGCATCTGTCCAAGCTCATCGAGAATCTCCTCAAAAATTCCGTTATACTCAAACCGTATAATGCGGTTGCCTTCCTCCACAATATCAGTGACCTCACCCACAAGGCGGTCTCCTCCAAAATGAATTCTTGCTCCGATTTTAGCTTTTTTTCCGGGTTTTACCAGCACTTCCCATGTATCCTTCAAGTCCTCCTGCCTTTTGAGCAGAAGCACCTCAACAGCCGCTCCTGTGCCTTCCTTTTCCCCGATAAGCCTTGCCGGAATAACCTTTGTATCATTGATAACAAGACAGTCACCGGGGTTCAGGTAATCGACAATATCCTTAAAAATACGGTGTTCAATCTCTCCCGTATTTTTATCAAGCACCATAAGTCTTGAGCCTGAACGGTCTGAGAGCGGGTCCTGGGCAATAAGTTCCTGCGGAAGCTCATAGTAAAAATAATGTAAATTCATTGTGTTTTCCATACTAGTCCCCAAAGCCTTACGCACGCAGCTCAATGCCCATGTCTGAAAGGTCTTTCAAAATTTTCTCCATTACAGGCTGAATATCACTGTCCTCAAGTGTTCTGTCCTTAGCTCTGAATGAGATTGTGTATGCGACAGACTTGAAGCCCTCTTTAATCTGTTCGCCCTCGTAAATATCAAATAAGCCAAAGCTCTCAACGAGCTTACCTCCGCGTTTTTCAATAACCTTCTCAATGTTGCCGACAAGCATATCCTTAGGAACTACCATGCTTATATCTCTTGTCACAGCAGGGAACTTGGCGATTCCGGCATACTTTCTATCAAATGACGCCATTGGCGTAACCTTTGACAAATCAATAACCGCAATATAAGTTCTCTCTCCTATTCCGTATACATCCGCAATGTCAGGATGCACCTCTCCGAGATACCCGATTTGAGTATCGCCATATATAATATTAGCCTGACGTCCCGGATGAAGGTACGGTTTTCCCGCCTCAGGGTCATATGAAGGCTTATTTCTCATGCCAATTCTTTCAAGAAACTCCTCTGCAACGCCTTTCATAGTAAAGAAATCTCCATCGCCGAAAAATCCGAGAGTAAAATCAACCTTCTCTGTCGGAAGCTCGTCCGGATTATCTGACGGAATGTAAACCTTTGCGAGCTCATAGAGCTTGACGTCCTTATTTCTTCTTTTATAATTTGTCGCAAGCGATGTTAGCATACCATTCAAAGAAAGAGTCCTCATCACAGAGAAATCCTCACCCAGAGGATTTGAGATTACAACCGTTTTTCTCAGCGGCGAATCTGCTGAAATCTTAAGCCTGTCAAAAACCTTAGGGCTCTCAAACGAGTATGTCATAGCCTGTGAAAATCCGCAGAACTGCGCGATCTCACATGCCGCATCCTCAACTCTGCTCTTAAATGAAATCTTTCCCATTGTTGTAGCGCCGTGCGGAAGCGTAGTAGGGATATTGTCATATCCGTAAAACCTCGCAACCTCCTCGGCTATATCCGCAGTCCTTATCAAATCCTGACGGAATGTAGGTATAATCAGCTCATTTGAAGCCTCGTCATACACAATTTCAAGCCGTTTAAAATAATCCTTCATTTCATCGACGGACACATCTGTTCCGAGCAGTCTGTTAATCTTTTCAGGCTCAAATGCGATATGTCTCTTTGTCATTTTTACAGGGTAAACGTCAACAACACCGCCGACTACCTCCCCTGCTCCAAGCTCCTCTATAAGCTGGCACGCCCTGTTCATCGCAAGGATTGCATTCTCCGGGTCAAGCCCCTTCTCAAACTTTGCCGATGCGTCAGTACGCATTCCTATCTTCTTGGTAGTCTTTCTTATATTTGTCCCGTCGAAAATTGCAGCCTCAAAAAGCATTGTCTTTATGTTATCGGTGATCATTGAATTTTCACCGCCCATGATACCGGCAAGTCCAACAGCTTTCTCACCGTCGCAAATCATCAGAGTCGATTCCGTAAGCTTTCTCTCCTGACCGTCAAGAGTAACAAAGCTCTCACCCTCTGAAGCTCTTCTGACAATTATTTTTTTGCCTGCGATATTGTCATAGTCGTACGCGTGCATCGGCTG
>CASFUI010000256.1 GCA_949297565.1 uncultured Eubacteriales bacterium | reverse complement strand
GGCGAGGAGGCTCCTAAGATTATTGCCTCCGGACGCGGAATTATCGCGGAAAAAATTATCGAGAAAGCAAAGGAGAGCGATGTTCCTGTCTATGAGGACAGCAAGCTGGCAAATACACTCTCAAAGCTGGAAATAGGCGATATGATTCCTCCCGAATTGTATGAAGTAGTCGCGGAAATACTTGTCTTTGTTGATGACTGCGACAGAATCAGGGGTAAAATTAATAATTGAAAATAAACAACAGACAACTGGGAACAAAATGGGAAAAGGCGGCTGTGGATTTTTTGAGAGCTCAAGGGTATATCATAATTGAGAAAAATTATCGGTGCAGGGCAGGCGAAATAGATATTATTGCCAGAGATGCGGATATTCTTTGCTTTGTTGAGGTAAAATACAGAAAATCCTGCAAGTATGGAAGTGCAGTTGAGGCTGTTGGTACTTCAAAGCAGCGCATTATACGTTTTGTCGCCAGGGATTACTTATTTCGGAGACGTGTAAATGTAAATACACAGTGCAGATTTGATGTAGTGGGGTTCGACTATGGAGAGCCTACTCTGATTAAAAATGCATTTTGAATTTTAAACGGGGGAATTTAAGAATATTAATATGAAAATTTCAGAAAAAATCTGTGAGTCCGGGGTGCATATTCCGGATAATAAAATTATAGATGATAATTTTAAATATTTTAGTATTAAGCGTCTTGATAATGAAAAATTATTCTATAACGTGATTAAAAAATACGGACAACATGTAAGTTCTGATAATTTTTTAAATACAGTAAATTTCTATGAAAATCCGGTTGCGCACCTTAAATTTGCTCCGTTTGAAAAATCAGGCTTCGTAAGCCAATGCTTTTCGACAAGGCTTGGTGGAACGAGCAGCGGAATGTATGAGAGCATGAATCTTACATTTAACAATGTGGGGCAATACAAAGCTGACGCAAGAGAAAATGTTTTAGAAAATTTCAGGCGTATGAGTTCGGTTATAAATATTCCGCTTGAAAGAATGGTATATTCAAAACAGACTCATACGACAAATGTTCTCGCTGTGTCAGATGTTCATGCGGGAATGGGGCTGGTAAGAGAGCGTGATTTTGACAATATAGACGGATTTGTATCAAATACTCCGGGACTTTGTCTGGTTACATCTTTTGCCGACTGCATTCCTGTTGTCATGACAGATGAGAGACACAGGTGTATTGCATCTGTTCATGCCGGTTGGAGGGGTACTGTAGGAAATATTGCTGCGAATGCCCTTTCAGCTATGCGTAAGAATTTTGGAAGTTCTCCTAAGGATGTGACGGCTTTTATCGGCCCGGGAATATGTGCAGACTGCTATGAGGTCGGTGAAGATGTGGCAGAGCAATTTAAAAGGGTGTATAATGAAGAAGAATGCAGGTCAATTCTTTTGCCGGAGATTACTGAAAAATGTAAAACAAATGCATCTGAATCGGAAAAGTTTCTTCTTAATTTGCCTATGGCAAATTATTTTAATCTTTTACGTTTTGGCGTTCAACCTGAAAATATATATGTATCGGACATATGTACATGCTGTAACAGCAGAGTTTTGTTTTCCCACAGGGCGAGCGGAGGAAAACGCGGTATTTTGTGTAATTTTATATCTATAAATTGTAAATGATTTCACATGGTTTTTGGAGGGTAACAATGGATGAATTAGAACTTTTAAGCGATAATGAACAGCTTATTATGCCGGATATTCTCACTAGAGAGCAGTTTATGAAATTTGTAGAAAAAAGTTCAAAATTTGAAGAACTGATGATGATGTACAGATGTGCAATACGTGAGGTACAGACTAAACTTGAAATCTTAAATGATGAATTTAAAACTAAGAGACAGCGCAACCCTATAGATACTATTCGCTCAAGAATAAAAGCGCCTATGAGTATTTATGAAAAACTGAAAAGGCGCGGCCATACGGTTTCAATACAGTCAATAGCCGATAATTTGAATGACGTTGCAGGAATTCGCGTTGTATGTCCGTTTATCAGCGATATTTATGATGTCGCCAAAATGCTTATATCTCAGGATGACATTGAGGTTATGGAGGTTAAGGACTATATTAAAAATCCTAAGCCTAACGGTTACAGAAGTCTTCATTATGTTATTATTATTCCTATTTTTCTTTCATCGGGCAAGGAATATATGAAGGTTGAGGTTCAGATTCGTACTATTGCAATGAATTTCTGGGCGAGCCTTGAACATCAGATGCATTACAAACAGTTTGAAAATGACGAGATGCCTGAGATAGTAAATCAGCTTACTGAGTGTGCTGAGAGTATATATCACACGGATGTGCGCATGCAGGAGATACGTGAAGATATACATAAAATGAACTTATAAATTAACCGTGCGTTTGGAAAATGTTGAAGAAAATGTGCATGAAGCAAAACTATATTTGGAAAATGATATTGATGTCAAGATAAATATTTTAGTTGAAAATTATGTTCCGGCTGCAAAGCGTTATGAGAGTGCATCAAAAGAAATAGAAAATATTAAAACAGATTTGGATGTTGTGAAAAAAACAGTTGCAGAACATAGTGAGATATTAAAAGCTTTGGCGTAAAAAAATATATAGAAGTCTGCAAAGCCTGCATTAATCCGCTTTAATGATTTGCGGTTTACTGCA
Organism: uncultured Eubacteriales bacterium; assembly: GCA_949297565.1. GTDB lineage: Bacteria > Bacillota > Clostridia > Lachnospirales > Lachnospiraceae > Lachnospira. The sequence continues at coordinate 1,528 of CASFUI010000256.1, read as the reverse complement.
GGCTTTATCAAGTGAAAAAACTATTTAGCTGTTTTTTTAGGTTTTCGTTTAGTGCTCTTTATGATAATAAATGTTATCAATGCAAGGATTCCGATAGGCAGAAGCAGTGTAATAATAGTGGCTGAAATTTCCGAATAGATAGGATTGTCGAAAATAGACTTCTTAATATCTTTGTATTCTGCCGTTTTAACTATGTTTTCAAGTTCAGTCTTCATGTTGTCGGTAAGCGAACTCTGATTGGTTTGCAGTGAAAACGAAATAGCCTTTCCCTGCATTATGGTATAATATTTTCTCAGATAAATAACAACATCATTGTTGGCTACGGAGGTTATATCTGTGACATAATAAACAACCCCGTTAATACGTTCTATAAATGAGTTTGTTACATTTTCAGTGACGCTACTGTTTTTTCTGTTATCACTGTTTGCAACATATGCTTCAAAGTTTGCCTGAATATCTTCTTCACTCAATTCGTTCAGTGCGTTTACACCGGAAGGAGCATCCTTGCCGCTGAGCAGAATTTCATATGTTACATTTTCTCTTGGGATAATTTCGAGGTAAATGTTATTGACTTTCATAAGCGCACGAAGCTCTTCAACGTCATTTGCACCGATAAGCTCAAGATATGAATTGTTTGAGGTTACATTCTGTGTAAAACAAACCAAATCATTTGATACAGAAACCTGAACGTCTATGTCGGCAAGTTTATATGTTGAAACAGAAGAAGTGTCAGAGACAGAAATATCACTCTCTGAAGCAGTTGATGCCGTTTCAGAATTATCCTGCGTTTCTGCTGATGCTGACATTGGAACGGAAATAAACAATACCGCGCCAAGCAGTAAGGAGAAAGCGCTCCTTCGTATTTTCCGTAGAAGTGAAAAGTCTTTTATCATAATAAAATTGTACCTCCTGATATTTTTATGTGGTTTTATATGAATGGCCGAACTGTTACTTTACGTAAGTATTAAGATATCACATAACTTTACAAAAAGCAATTTAGCTGATATTATATATTAGATTATGTTTATTAATTTTTTGTAAATTTGTAAAGTGAGGATTTGATAAATGGGTAAGCCGATTGTGGCTGTCGTGGGCAGACCTAATGTGGGGAAGTCAACATTATTCAATGTGCTTGCAGGACAGCAGATTTCTATTGTTAAAGATACGCCGGGAGTTACGAGAGACCGTATTTATGCTGAGGTTACGTGGCTTGACAAAGCGTTTACATTAATTGATACAGGTGGTATAGAGCCGGATACAAATGATATTATACTCTCACAGATGCGTGAGCAGGCCGAGATTGCCATAGAGACGGCGGATGTGATTATTTTTATGACAGATGTGAGACAGGGGCTTGTAGATTCTGACGCAAAGGTCGCTGACATGCTTAGGCGTTCTCATAAGCCGGTTGTGTTGGTTGTCAATAAAGTTGATAATTTTGAAAAAATGATGCCGGATGTATATGAGTTTTATAACCTCGGTATAGGAGACCCTGTCCCTATTTCAGCTGTTTCAAAGCTGGGAATAG
>CASFUI010000255.1 GCA_949297565.1 uncultured Eubacteriales bacterium | reverse complement strand
GACCCCTTGAAGACGACAAGGTAGATAGGCAGGAGGTGGAAGTGCGGCGACGCATTAAGCTGACCTGTACTAATAGGTCGAGGGCTTAACCTAAAAGGAGAGGTTAAGCGCTAATAAGAAGAGAGAAATCCGGAAGGAAAGAGGATGTAAAAGGGCTTTACAAAAGTGAAGCGGGATGATATATTTAATGTGCAGTTTTGAAGGAACAAAATTTTCAAAAGAATTATTTAATATTAATGTGAGCTGTTGTATTTATGAATGTTTTCATGAATATAGCAGTTTTTTGTTTACTTTGTTTTTTCAGAAATTACTTTGATTTGAATACAGATATTTTTATAATTTATTAAGCTGTAAGAAGCAATCTGAGTTGAAAAAAGTAATAATATTTGATACAATTATATATAAATAAGAAAATATGTGCGTGAATCGGAGGATAAAGATTATGGAAACAAATATATTAATGGAAAGTGGTACAAACGAGCTTGAGGTATTAGAATTTACTGTCGGCAGCAACCATTATGGTATCAATGTTGCAAAGATTAAGGAGATTGTGCCGTTTCATACAATAACACCTGTCCCGAATTCACATCCTAATATTGAAGGTATTTTTATGCCAAGAGATTTAATTATTACTGTTATAGATTTGGCAAAAGTTATAAAAGCACAGCCGTCCGCGGATGTACAGAAGGATATGTTTATTATAACTAATTTTAACCAGCTTAATGTTGCGTTTCATGTTCACTCTGTTGTAGGTATTCACAGAGTGTCATGGGCTGATATTATTTCACCTGACAGTACAGTAAGCTCGGCTGACAGTGGAATTGCGACAGGCGTTATAAAAATAAACGAACAGCTTATAATAATTTTGGATTTTGAGAAAATTGTTTCTGATATAAGTCCGGAGACCGGATTAAAGGTATCTGATATTGAAGCGTTAGAAGGAAGGGAGCGTAGTTCAGCTCATATTATATCGGTGGAGGATTCGCCTCTTCTCGGCGCAATGATCAGCAATTCGCTGAAAAAATCCGGATACATAAATCTTACACGCTTTTCTAACGGAAAGGAAGCCTGGGATTATTTACAGGAAGTAAAGAACGGCGGTATACAGAATGATATTGCATGTGTAATCACGGATATTGAGATGCCTCAGATGGACGGACACAGGCTTACAAAGCTTATAAAGTCAGATGATTATTTAAAGAGCATTCCTGTCGTTATATTCTCATCATTGATTAATGAGCAGATGCGCATCAAGGGAGAGAGCCTGGGGGCTGACGCTCAGCTTTCAAAACCGGAGATTGGAAAACTTGTCTCAGAGATTGACAGACTTTTGGATAAAAGGGCTGAATAAGCTTATAGAGCTTATAAAAAACAAGCTGAAATTATATGCTGTCACATAAGTTGTGACAGCATATTTGCGATATGGGGAACAGTTTGTCATAATAATTTTATTTTAGACTCAAAATTACAAGATAAACATATCAAGAGATAATTAGCGATTGGAGAATTAATTTGGAAAATACATTTTGGGAAAAGTTCCTTCAGGATTATAATGATGCACAGATGTTGGTTATAGGAGTTGGCAGGCAGCTTCATAAAAGCCAATTTGAGAGTGAAGCGGCAATGTCTGAAATAATGGATTTTTACAGCAAATTTCTGGATAAAAAGAATTATTTTATAATAACCTCACACAAGGAAGGGTGCTTTAAGGACAGCGGGTTTAATTTAAAGAGGGTGTGCAATCCGCTGGACAGTTCTGAAGAACAGGGACAGTGGGAGCTTTATAATAAATGGCTTTCCGCGACATTAAACAAAAAGCTTATGATTGTTGAGCTGGGCGAAGATTTTAATAATCCGAATGTGTTCAGATGGCCTTTTGAAAAGATTGTGTTTATAAATCAGAAGTCAAAAATGTATCGCGTGTCTGATAAATTTTATCAGCTTCCTGAAAATATAGGCGAGAGAGCGGTCGGTGTTCCTGAAAATGCAATCAGGTTTCTCATAGAACTGAGAGAGTATTTGGGATAGATTTTGTTGTTAAATAATGTATTTTATGGTATAGTTTTGTTGAATTATAGCATCAGATTATAAATATTTTTCTCTTAAAAGAGACTGTAGTTTCTCATTTGCGGAAGTAACGAGGTGTGATAATGATTAAATATAAAGAAGAAATGTGTTTTCCAAACATGGGAACAGGAGAAACTTACAGGTTTCGTTTTCTGGGAGGGCTTTTGTTGCTGGCGGTAGCCGCTGACATTATGCGAATAACAAAGCAGCCAATCCTTATCATGGTTTTTGGAGTTTTTGGTTTGTTTTTGACGGTCAATGGTGCCGTCAAGGAGATAAAACGCAGGAGCAAGGTCTTAATACAGGCAGGCGAATTTAAGGAAAGGGCGGTCAAGACAATAGGGAGGGTGGTTTCGTATGACGGCGGTGTAAAGCGGCATAGTTTTAGTAAATTCCCTGATGGGCCTATAAACTCACATGGCTTTTTTTTCGAATTTACGTGGAATGCCCAGGTGGAATATGAGCGAATGGATGGAACTGTAGAGCGCGCTTATATCAGGGGACTGAATAAAAATCCAAAGAGATTTTTGCGTAAAGAAGTAACGGTGTATTACAGTGGAAAAGAAGTATATGTAGAATTTTGAGGTGAGAAAATTGAAAAAGAAACATTCTGTAGCTGATTTCATGGAAGGACTATGGATTATAATTCGGGCGGTGATACTGTTTGGAATTATGCTGATAGGACTGTATTTAGTATTTGACATGGGCTTTCCATTTTTGCTGACTATACCAGTTCTTGTCATATATATAGTTTTTATGGGACTGGGAATGATAAGGTATGGATTCCATATTATGCTGTATGGATATTATGAAGAAACTTAACAGGAGAGAAAAAGTAAAATTTCTCTTAAAAATAAAAGTGAGGTGAACCCGGTGGCAGATAAGGAAGAGGAAAATTATATTGATAATTTATTGAGTTCATTGAATGACAACGGCTCTGACAATACAGACGAGCAGAGCAGTTTGGCGGGGAATGCTGCACAAACTGCTGATGGAGATGGTACGGCGGCGGACATGCATAAAGAAAAGCCGGACTTTGATGAGCCTGTGCTTTCGGACGATGATATGAAGCGTCTTGAGAATATGCACTTGGATAATATTATTGAGCAGGTCAAGTCTGATACTGTTTCGGTGGAGGATTTGTTTGGCGGTGAAAGTCAGCAGGCTGTTAATCAGTCTGATAACGGTGAGAATGAAGCTAAGGCTGCAGCACAGGAAGTTTTAAGTGCGATAAATAAACAGGATATTGATGATAAAACAGAAGAAAAAGCGGTAAAGCTCGATAAAAAGTCAAAAAAGAAACTTAAAAATAAAAAGTCTGGCAAAAAAGGCGTGTTTTCTGTTCTAAAGAGCGTGTTTTTTGAAGATCTTGATGGGCAGGCTCCTGAAGAAGTGGCTAAGATCATGGAAAATGGTGAGAGTGATGGAGATGCAAAGACGGTCAAAGGTACGTATATTCGACTCG
>CASFUI010000254.1 GCA_949297565.1 uncultured Eubacteriales bacterium | reverse complement strand
GTCCTGTCATCCGCACTGCCTTATCTTTGAGTTTATAATTGTAAATTGGCACCGGTGCGACTTATTTTGGGGGCATCGGTGCTGTTGTTTTAATTAATCTGGATTACATTTCTTACATGGAGAATATCCCATGTTCTTAATTGCGTAAGCAGTTCCCGTATAGTTTAATAAAAAAATTTCCACAATGTAGCTATTAAGATAAACATAAAAAACCATTATAAATTTACATTCCACAATGTTATTAAATTATATAAATATATTCATGAAAAATCAATAACAAAAAATAAAACCATTATATTGGTTTTTTATTATTGACATATGTGGAAAAAAGTGGTAATTTGTAAATACGAAATCTAATAGGGAAAGGGGGTGGTTGAATGTATAAATATAAACTGTACTTTAAACTCGAAAAAAGTTTTTTGGTTAAAGACATTGACAGAGTTATAGTGAGCTATCTTAAGGCTGCGATCCAGTCGTATTCTCCGGAATTATATGAAAAATTGTATACCAAAAGCAGGTCGGTGATTAAGTCGTATTGCTTCAGCTATTATCTGCCGGGAGCAAGATTTAAAAATGATAAGATTGAGCTTGATGAGAACGGTTTTACGCTGTATTTTTCGGATTTGGACCAGCAGGAGCTCTTATGGTTTTTTAACGCGTTTCAAGCCAAAAAACACAGTAAATATCCGATGGCTTCCAATACAATGGAGCTTGTTTCTTTGTCAGTTCAGAATATTAACGATATTACTGACAATGAAGTTATAATAAAAATGCAGAGTCCGCTTGTTGTGAGAAGGCATAATTCCGAGGACAATACGGATATTTATTACAGTTGCGATATGCCGGGCTTTTCGGAGGCACTTAAGGAAAATGTCGAAATTTTTCTTAAAAAAATGAATTTGCCGCTTACAACGGAAGGATTTTCTGTGACGCCTGTAAAAGCGAAAAAAATAGTAAAGTTTATATTTGGGCGACCTGTCGATGCATCTATCGGCGTATTTAAACTTACCGGGGATATAAAACTTTTAAATGTCCTGCATATGTCGGGAATCGGAGTCAGAAGGTCTTCGGGAAACGGGCAGTTCCGCGTAATAGGTTAGGAAAGGAGGGGAGCATAGGTGGATACAATTAATATTTCTTTGGGAGATTTTCTGAAGAATGTGGGGATTTCGGGCTTGAATTATCTTCTGGAGATGAGTGGGGCGCAGAGAGATTATGATTACGGTATATCAGCGGACAACCAGTCGTTTTGGCTTAACCGGGATTTTGCGGTGCAGGCGGACTGGACCGATATGTATTTTAAGGCTTTTGTAGAATGTTACGGCGACAATACGGCTTATAAGCAGGTTATGGATAAGATACACATAATTCTGAATGCCGCAGGCAAAGAGGATTGGGATGCAGGTAAATTCAAAGACGATTTAAAGTTTATAAATGATAAACTGCTTTCTAACAGTTATAAATCAGGTTTTAAAAACATAGAGGATAAAATCAGCAATTCAGAAGTGTATGAGAGGCTGGAAAAAAATAAGCTTAAGCCTGATATGGGGAGCGAACTGGTTGTTCGTTTAAGTGAGCTGGAGACGTTTCTTAGCCAGCCTTTGTGCAGGGAAACTTTCTGTATGAAAAGCATTATTTATAATATTATAAACAGATTTTGGGATGGGAAGAGTTTTCTGCTCCGGGCAAATGCCGCAAAAGATATGAGAGAGATGTTCGAAAAAGATTTTTCGGCTCCGTTAAAAAATTACATTGCAGCAGACCATAGCAAGGCAAAGGATATGTGTATTGAATGCGGGAACAGAATTGATAATTCTGAAAAAGTATCTATTGCGTTTATGACGGAAAGAGCAGATGACCTTGCAAGAAAGCGCTCGGCATTCTGGGATTGTAAGGTGGATGCCTTTTTGTGTCCGGTGTGCGCGTTTTTATATTCTTTGGTGCCGCTTGGTTTCAGGCTTATGGGAAACAGCTTTATGTTTATAAATACTAATGCAGCGGTAAGTGTGCTTTTGCGCAATAACAGCAAGGACAAGGATTTCGGCGAGCAGAAGGAAATTGATGAAAAGTATTCACAATGGATTGCAAGGACGATTAATATTCTGCTAGAGAATGATACAAAAAGACTTGAAAATGTTCAGATTATAATAAGGGGCAGCAAGGATAACGACAGATATTTCTTTAATGTAATAAGTAAAGATGTATTGGAATTATTAAAAGATACAACAGTCATGGGTGTATTGAACAGTCTGGCAGAACAGCCATATGTAAAGACAAACAACGATTACTGGAATGTGCACGAGGAAGCGGTAATAAATATTTTGCAGTACAGAAGCCAGTATGCTGCAATAAACAAACTGCTAAAGCTGTCTCTTGAACAGAGCGAGAACGGGAATGTTTTTAAAAAAGCGGAGCAGTTATACAGAATCGAGCTTAAAGCTGTTGTTAAGCGTATTGGTTATATTACGGGAGGTAAGTTAATGGATATTGATGAGGCAAAAAGAATAAAAAATAAGGGTTATGAATTGAGAAGGGCATTATTAGATGCAAAAGGTACTAATGATGATTCATGTTTAAGAGGAATGGTGTATCAGCTGCTGAATGCTCTTTCTGTAAATAACTGTCAGAGGTTTATGGACATTATTATGAGAGTATACTGTTCTACAAAGCTGCAAATTCCGGATACGCTTATTAAGCTTATTTGCGATGCTGAGGTATTTCAGACATACGGATATGCGTTTGTATTAGGAATACAGGGGAGTCATTTTGAGAAAATAGGAGGAGTGTCAAATGAATAAGAGTGGATTAACATTTACAATGATATTTCTTGCAGAGAGTGCAAATTACGGAGAGGGTGTGGGCAATATTACGGCTCTTAAAAAGATGTCTCGCGGAAATTATGAGCAGTATTCTTATATATCAAGACAGGCGATGAGATATAATATTATTCAGCAGTTAGGCTGGGATAATACTCCGGTGGACGGAAAAAGCGGTGTTGTACAGTTTGCGCCTGCGGCTACTATAAAAGATTATCCGGAGATAGATCTATTCGGATATATGAAGACGACATCGAAAGCGGATGATAAAAAAGGAGGGGCTTCTACCAGAAGCGCAGTTGTGAGGCTGAGCAATGCCGTGGCGCTTGAGCCTTATAAAAGTGATTTGGAGTTCCTTACAAATATGGGACTTGCAAGACGTCAGGGGCTTGAGAACGGAATTGCCCAGAGCGAGATACAGCGCTCCTATTATTCATATACGATAACGGTTGATTTAGAGAGAATAGGAGTTGACGGTGAAATTAATATTTCACAGCAGGAAAAGGCGGAGCGTGTTAAGGCTCTGTTGGATGCTGTAAGTTATCTTTATCGGGATATAAAGGGCAGAAGAGAAAATCTTAGTCCTCTTTTTGTCATAGGAGGAAGATACAGCAGAAAAAACCCTTTCTTTGAAAACAGAATATTTATGGACAAGAATTCAATTTCGGCAGCTACGCTTAAAGATATAATTTCCGGAAGTTCAGATGTTAGTGAAAATACTGTTGCCGGAGTTGTGTCAGGAGTATTTGATAATGAGGACGAGCTCAGGAGAGAGTTAAAAGCTCAGACAGTTGCCGACGCATTTAAACATTTGAAAGAGGAAGTGGATAAATATTATGGAGAGAGCAATTAGAATTGAGTGCTTTCAAAATCTTGTGAATTATAGAAAGCCAAGCAGTTTTTTAATTAAAGAAACGTTTCCGCTTCCTCCGTATTCGACGGTAATCGGTATGATACATGCAGCCTGCGGATTTAAAGAGTATCACCCTATGAAAGTAAGCATTCAGGGAATAAATTCCGGAACAGTTTCGGAACTGTATACAAGATATTCTTTTAATTTTGATACGAAATATGAGGCTGGTCGTCATCAGTTCAGCGTCAGTGACGGAAACAAAGAATATGGTGTTTTTAAGGGGATAGCGCATGTTGAGCTGGTTTGCTGTAACAATATGGTTATACATGTGGTGCCGGAGGAAAAGGATTTCGATACAGTTCTTGAGGCTGTTTTAAATCCTCCGAGATACTTATCTCTTGGAAGGCATGAGGATTTGCTGGACATACAAAAAGCCGAGGCTGTAGAGCTGGAATATACGGAAGATGAGGTCGCGGTAAAAAGAGATATATACATACCTGTTGACGGCGATATAGATATAGGAAATATTTCCACAACAACATATCTGCTCAATAAAGAGTATGAAATTTCAAAACAGGGGCTTAGAAGATGGAAGACAAACGGCGGTAAAGTAAAGGTTTATTATTTTCCGCACGGATTGAGATTGTCTGAACCCCTTGTTGACAGCTATGGAGATATAGTGGCATTGGCTTAAAATATGCGGCATGCGGTATGTTTTCATGAGAATATATTATTTATTTGTCCGGAAATGTACCGCGATATGCCGTATTTAATCATTTATTGTAACGGGGGAATTATATGGTGTATTATGCGAAGTCTCCGACAAAAAGTATTACTGAGGATAAAAGAGACAGGCTTGCCTGTCAGCTTAAGGAAATATTAAATCTAATCGGAGACGATTTAGATGAATGGGAAATAAATGCGGTTAAGGGCAATATAGAAAATTTAAATATAAATTCGGAAGTACATCACAAAACATTGAGAGAGCATTTAGACGAAACGGTATTATGCGCAGAAGATTTTTTTAAAATGTACGGAGATTATTTTACTGAAAAGGAAAAATTGCTTATTATAAGCGCATGTAAATATCACGATATAGGAAAGGCAAATCTTGTTTTTCAGAGCATAGTGCAGCCGCAGATGTCGTCAGTAAAGTATAAGTATCCGAAGCAGCAGATACCTCACGGGTATTTAAGCGCGTATACATTATCGTACAGACAGTTTTGTGAAGAAAATCCGCAGTGTTCAAAAGATGATTACAGTGTATGGCTCACATCAATATATTATCATCATGACAGGGAAGACGGCTTCAATGGTGATAAAACAGAAGAGTACTGTGATAAATATTATCTTGATTGTGTGCGGGAGTTTTTGGAAAATCCAGGTCTTAAATTAAGATTAAATAATGAGACAAAATTATTATTTTCAAAAAAATATGAAATGATTCCGGTTACGGAAAATATATGGTGTGAATATATGCTGGTCAAGGGGATGCTTAATAAATTTGACTGGAATGTAAGCGCCGGTTATGAAAGTGCAGAGTTTGAGAGTGATATAAAGGACAGGAAGCTGTGCAGAAACAT